>NZ_LZHR01000054.1:0-44350 GCF_001690675.1 Gilliamella sp. Occ4-3 | reverse complement strand
GATTTTATAGAGGTTTTGTTTAATTATATAAAAAATATATAGTTATATATTTTTTATATAATATGTAAAAAATTTGTTGCAAAAATAAGAGCGAATCACTAGCATGGTTAATATATTCTATAAATCTGAAAAGATAAAACCCGATATGAATAAAACAATTTTTTTAGTTGGTGCACGCGCTGCAGGTAAAACAACGATGGGAAAGATGTTAGCAAATAAGCTATCGTTTTCTTTCATTGATACCGATAGATATTTACTAGAAACTACCCAAAAGACGGTAGCCGAAATTGTTGAAAAAGAAGGTTGGGAAGGATTTAGAGCAAGAGAGAGCCAGGTGTTGATTGATACAACTAAACCTAATAGTGTCATCGCAACTGGTGGAGGCATGGTATTAGCTGAGCATAACCGGAATTTTATGAAACAAAATGGTACAGTTATCTTTTTATCTGCACCTGCGGCAACATTAGCTGCGCGTTTAATGAAAGATCCTAATATTGCTCAACGACCATCACTAACGGGTCTATCTATTTCTGATGAAATGGAAAAGGTATTGGCTGAAAGATTACCTTTATATCATGATGCTGCACACCATGTGATCAATGTTGATCAAGATGAAAGTTTGATTCTTGCAAAAATGTTTGAAATACTTCAAAACTAATTTAACTTCTTTTAATAAAAATACCACTTTTTAAGCGGTATTTTTATTAATAATAGGAAAAAATAAATTTTTAAAATTTAACCAAGATTCTATATAAGTTTAATTTTTGAATAAAATTTTATTGTTTTTTAGAACCAAATAAAAGCTAAGTAACAAATTTATACTTACTATCTTTCTGATTAATATTGATACTTGTATATTGAATAGAATTATAATTTTATGTTTTACATATGGAGTATGACAAGTGGATAATCGAAAGGTCAATTCTTATGGAATTGCTGGATCTATATATGCGAATTATATAATACAAAGTATTGCATTAATTGTGATCATGCAATTCTCAAATGATATATCGAAACAACTTAATATTGATCTAATCGGTATTGGTAAAATTGCTTCGGGTATAGGAATTGGAAAAATATTATTAATGTTTGTTGGTGGTGTATTGTCAGATAAATTTGGTCGCAAACTATTTATTTGTCTAGGTATGGCTTGTTATGCTATTTTTTTTCTAGGAATGCCTTTTTGTACTAATATAAATATTGCTTTTTGTTTAGCTATTGCTATTGGGGCAGGAAATTCTTTTTTAGATACTGGTTCAATGCCTGCATTAACAGAATGTTTTCCAAACTCATGTGGTACAGCTAGCGTATTGATCAAGGCTTTCATTTCAATGGGGTCTCTTGTTCTTCCATTTATTGTTGTTTTTTGCCATCAATACCAAATATGGTATGGTTGGGTTTTTTTCGGTTTTGTTGCTTATTTAATAATTAATACACTGTTTTTACTTCCTAAGCAGTTTCCACATATAGATACACCCATTAAAAGTAATGAATGCTCACAAAGTTATTTTATTGGAAAACCTAATTTTGGATTTGAAGGTATTTTATTAATTATTATGGGATTTACAACAACAGCAACATTCGTTATTGTTTTGCAGTGGTTGCCAACTATCGCTATCAGAGCTGTTAATATGAGCGAACCTGATGCTAATCAACTGATTAGTTATTATAGCACTGCCTCAATTATTTCTGTATTTGTTACGGCTTTTGTAGTCAAGCATCTATTAAAACCTATCTTTTGTATCATTATTTTGCCTGCCTTATCTGCGTTGATATTAATTATTTTTTATTTTAATGTTTCACCAGCAGCGTGTGTTATTGTCGCAATAGGAATGGGATTTACTGCTGCAGGTGGTGTACTTCAATTAACTTTGGTTGTTATGCAACAAATGTTCCCAACAAGAAAAGGTCTTGCTGTAGGTTGTATGTATACTTTTAGCGGTCTATCATTTGTTATCATTCCGCTTATAGTACCAGAATTAGCTATGTTCAATGTAAGTTATGCCATTTTAATTGACTTTTTTATTGCGATATCAAGTGTAATACTTGGCTCAATTATCTTTTATCGTTTTAAAAAGGTCGTTGATATAACAAAAATATAATTTTATATATTTTAAAGGTAATAATGTTAGAAAGTATGCCAATATGGCATGCTTTTTTTCGATATTAACATCCCATAGCATTTTAATTTATTTTCGTATTTAACAATTCAATATTTTGTTAATCCATTATTAATTAATTAAAAATCATTAAGCTTAAGCCATTAACTTTTATTAATAGCAAATTTTAAGCTTATTATTAGATTCTTAAAATATTTCTTGCCATAAAACTAAAAATAAATAAAAATACATAAAAAATGAATAACTATTCAATTTTAGGTGGTTGTAAAAATGAAAGAACGTACAACTGAGTTAGTTGATGGCTTAAGACATTCGGTACCTTATATTAATGCACATCATGGCAAAACGTTTGTAATTTTGCTTACAGGTGCAGTATTAAAAAGTAATAATTATTCAAGCATTATCAGTGATATTGGTTTACTTTATAGTCTTGGTATTAAACTTGTTATTGTTAATGGTGCTCGCAATCAGATTGATGAATCTTTAAAAAATCATAATATCACACCTAAATATTATAAAAATACGCGTATTACAGATGCAACAACACTAGACATCATTAAACAAGTTACTGGTTCATTACAACTCAATATTACCGCAAGTTTATCAATGAGTTTAAATAATACTCCACTACAAGGAGCTCATATCAGTGTTGTAAGTGGTAATTTTGTGATTGCACAACCTTTAGGAGTAGATGATGGGGTTGATTATTGTCATACAGGTAAAATCCGTCGTATAAACAACGAAGCTATAGCTGAACAATTAGATCGTGGCTCAATTGTGTTACTAGGCCCTGTTGGCGTTTCGGTTACTGGTGAAAGTTTCAATTTAGCGTCTGAGGATGTCGCAACCGAAGTTGCTATTCGCTTAAAAGCGGATAAATTAATCAGTTTTTGTGCTGAACAAGGAGTACTTGATGAAAACGGTTGTGTTATTACCGACCTTTATCCTGTTGATGCGGATAATTATGTCAACAAAAAAGAGCAGCAAGGTAAACCTTTATCTAGTGAAGCACGTTTTTTACGTGCAGCATCTAAAGCATGCCGTAGTGGAGTCAGACGAAGCCATTTGGTAAGTTATTTGGTTGATGGCTCAATTTTACAAGAATTATTTTCTCGTGACGGGATTGGAACACAAGTAGCGATGGAACATTCTGAACAAGTGCGTTTAGCAACTATTAACGATATTGGAGGAATTTTAGAACTCATACGCCCACTTGAAGAACAAGGTATTTTGGTTAAACGTTCACGTGAGCAGTTAGAAATGGAGATCGATAAATTTACTATTATTGAACGTGATAATATGACAATTGGTTGTGCTGCGCTTTATCCATATCCTGAAGAAAAAATGGGAGAAATGGCCTGTGTAGCTATTCATCCTGATTATCGCAATTCATCTCGAGGAGATGACTTAATTGAAAAGTTAACAGAAAAAGCAATCCAGCTAGGGCTCGAGAAAATATTTGTTTTAACTACACGTAGTATTCATTGGTTTAGAGAAAAAGGTTTTAATCCAGCAGAAGTAGATGATTTACCTATTAAAAAGAAAAAACTTTATAATTATCAAAGAAATTCTAAAATTTTAATGCTTGATATTCTTTGAACTATATTTAAAATAGATCTGGGAGCAACTAAAATTTTTAATATTATAAATTAGGTATTAAATAATGGGATATTAATGCCAGCTATAAAAAGTAATTAAAATTAGTATGTTACAACAGTATTTAAAATTTGCATTGTAAATGCTTTTTTTAAATAAAATCCACGTGGTCGAGTTAAAATGATATCACCATTTTCACTAATTGCTTCCGTAAGAGCTTGTCCATTGGCTGCTTTAGGTCTAATTTGTAAATAAGTACCATATCGAGCGGTAATTTTTTCAACATGCCCTAGTGCTATCATATCCATTAACTCTTCCCAGTCTTGTTTGAGCTGTTGTTCTTGTTCTTGAGTTGGTGTCCACATAATAGGTTTTCCAACTTTTCTATTTGCGAGAGGAATAGTTCTTTCACCTTCTATCGGAATCCAAAGCACTTTTGCAAGTTTATATCTGACATGGCTTGTCTCCCAAATAACGCCATGATTAGCCATTAATGGTGTGACACTAACAAAGGTTGTTTCAAGTGGTTTAGCGTGTTTATCAACAGGAATAGTTTTAAGCTCTATACCAAGATTAGCAAAATCTTGCTCAGCTTTACTACCAGCATTTGCTCCTAAAAAAGTTTCAATAAGATTGCCTACCCAACCCTTTTGTTTATTTAAATTATTCGGTATAGGTATGTTTAAGTATTGTGCTATCTCGCCAAAAGTATAACCTGCTGCTAACTGAGCTCGTTGCAATAATTCTTGTTCACTATTAGGAAAAAATATAGGCATAGCAAAAAATAGTTAACTTACTTGTTAAGAAAACACAGTCAATTATATTGACTGTGAATATTAAAATAAAGAGTTATTAGCTTAACTTTTCAATCCAACTTGCATAGCTATTAATAATAAGGGATAAGAATTCTTTACTTTTTTCAGTAATATTACCACTTTCATCAAAAGCAGAAGCTACATTACCAATATAAGCTTCAGGCTGTTGTAATGTCGGCATATCAAGAAATACTAATGATTGACGAAGTTGATGGTTAGCGCCAAACCCACCAATTGCACCTTGTGAAACGGAAACAATTGCAGCGGCTTTTTTAGACCAAATGCTCTTACCATAAGGACGAGAACCAACATCTATTGCATTTTTGATAACAGCAGGAACTCCACGATTATATTCTGGTGTCACAAAAATAACACCTTGACAATCGGCTACTTCTTTGCGGAAACGAGTATAAGAGGCAGGAGGGGTATCATTATCAATATCTTCATTATATAAAGGTAAATCGCCAATTTGAATAATTTGTAATGAAAGTGATGGTGGTGCGATTTTTTGAAAAACTTTTGCTACTTTTAAGTTATAAGAGTCTTTGCGTAAACTCCCTACTAGTACAGCAATTTTTTTACTCATCTTAAATCTCCACTTTTTTATAAGAGGTATTTTTAATACCTCTTAAATTAATAGTATTTGTTAATGTCCTGATGAGTCGACTTTTCGGCCTGCTTCAAATAAGAACCACGCACGTTGTTCTGTTTGATCGATCCACTCTTCAATTAAACTGGCAGTAGCGGTATCATTGTATTTATCACAAATATCATGTGCAACACGCATACGTTCTGTTAGTTTGACATTATCTTGGCATAGCTCGGCAAGCATATCTGATGGTTCAACGAAATCTGCATCATTATCAGAAATACTTTGTAATTTAGCAATGTGACCAATTGAGCGTAGAGTTGTGCCACCTAACTTACGGACGCGTTCCGCAATCGGATCTGTCATTGCAAATAGCTCTTCACCTTGATCATCTAACATTAAGTGGTAATCACGGAAATGAGGGCCACTAACATGCCAATGAAAGTTTTTAGTTTTTAAATATAAAGCAAATACATCTGCTAAAACAGAATTCATTGCTCCAGAAATATCTTTTGATGCCTTTTGTCCTAAATCAGTAGGAAACAAAATAGCTGATTGTTGTAGTTTTTTAGCAGAAGCCGTACTTTTAGCCATGATATATTCTCCTTTAAATTGAATAATAAATACCCGTATTGACAAAATTACGCCAACTTAATGTGAATGTCCAATAAAAAACGTTAATTTTTTACTATCATTGCTATTTCAGTAACCTATGGCTTTTTTATCTCTTACTTTTTCTTGTTTCTATTTATTTGAAACAATATCTTTCAAAATAAAAGAAAATGTTTCAAAGTGTGATTTAGTTAAAAGTTTTTGTGTTTCAAAATTGATAGCATTAATGCGAAATTTAACTCAATAGGAGACAATATGATTGATGCTATTTCATTTGGTGCCGAATGGTTTATTGGTTTATTCCAAGAAGGCGGCAAGGTATTTGTGGGTATGGTAACAAGTATATTACCATTATTAATTTCATTACTCGTTGTGATGAACGCAGTGATTAAATTTATTGGGCAAGAACGTATTGAACGTTTAGCGCAAGCTTGTGCGGGCAATCCTGTTTCTCGATATCTATTATTACCACTTATCGGAACTTTCGTATTTTGTAATCCAATGACATTAAGCCTAGGCCGGTTTATGCCAGAGTTTTACAAACCGAGTTATTATGCAGCTTCATCTTATAGTTGCCATTCAATGAATGGACTCTTTCCACACGTTAACCCTGGTGAACTTTTTGTTTATTTGGGAATAGCGGCCGGTTTAACTACCCTAAATTTACCTTTAGGCCCTCTTGCTGTGAGTTATTTCCTTGTTGGTTTAGGTACTAACTTCTTTAGGGGGTGGATTACTGACTTTTGTACTGCCATTTTTGAAAGAAAAATGGGCATCAAGTTAGAAAGAAAAGTTCATCTATAATAAAAATAAGGAATATAAAAAATGGCAAAATTTATCCAAATTGAAAAAGGCGAAGCAGGTTGGGGTGGACCTTTGGAGCTTCCAGTTATTGCTGGTAAAAAAATTGTTTATATTGCAGCAGGTACTCGTCCAGCCATAGTTGACACTTTAGTTGATCTAACAGGTTGGGAAGCTATTGATGGTTTTAAAGATGGCGAGCCGCCTAAAGAAGAAATTGGTGTTGCTGTGATTGATTGTGGAGGAACATTACGTTGCGGAATTTATCCAAAAAATCGTATACCAACTATCAATATTCATGCCACAGGTAAATCAGGCCCTCTGGCTCAATATATTGCTGAAGATATTTATGTTTCTGCGGTAAAACCTCACAATATCAAGCTAATAGAAAAAGAAGGCGATGTTGTAAGCGAACCAGCAACAAACGATAAATCGTCTGAATTTAAAGATTATGACAGCAGCAAAAAAATTACTGAACAAAGCGATGGTTTGTTAGCAAGAATTGGTATCGGTATGGGGGCTGGTGTTGCTGTCTTCTTCCAAGCTGGCCGAGATACAATTGACACTGTACTGAAAACAATACTTCCTTTTATGGCGTTTGTATCGGCACTAATTGGTATCATCATTGCGTCTGGATTGGGTAACTTTATTGCGCATGGGCTAGTACCACTGGCAAACAATCCGCTTGGATTGGTTATTTTAGCCTTAATTTGTTCATTTCCATTACTTTCCCCATTCTTAGGTCCTGGTGCGGTTATTGCTCAAGTTATTGGGACATTAGTTGGTGTTCAAATTGGACTTGGTAATATTCCACCTCATTTAGCATTACCAGCATTATTTGCCATTAATGCACAAGCAGCATGCGACTTTATTCCTGTTGGTTTATCACTTGCTGAAGCTAAACAAGATACAGTTCGAGTAGGGGTACCATCGGTGTTAGTTAGCCGCTTTTTAACTGGTGCGCCAACAGTATTAGTTGCATGGGCGGTATCGTTATTTATCTATCAATAGATTGTTTAAAAAATGGGATGGTTCCATCCCATTTTAAACTAACGTTAAAAATAAAAAGCTTGGATTAAGTGAAAGCAAGAAATAAGAAGGTTAATGATGTCAAATATTATCTATCAATCAAAAATTAGTCAAATTGGTGAGTTTGCTCAAGATGCATTAACGGATGGTATGTTAATCCTGTTTAAAACTGGAGCACCAGCAGATTTAGCGGATTATTGTTTTGTGCATAGTCATGATGATTTAAAACAAGATTTACAAGTTGGGCAGACCATTTATCTAGGTAAACAGAGTTACAAAATTACCGCGGTGGGTGATGTTGCTAGCGTTAATTTCCGTGAATTAGGTCATATCACATTAAAATTTGATGGTAATAGTCAAGCCGAATTACCAGGAACCATTCATATAGAAGGTGAAACTCCAAGTCAGCTTTTTGTGGATGATGAAATTAGAATTGTAAATGATTAAGGAACATAGAAAATGAAACAAGTAGCAGTTGTTATAGGTGGCGGACAAACTCTTGGTGAATTCTTATGTAAAGGTATCGCTGATGCTGGATACAAAGTTGCCGTTGCAGACTTGAATGCCGCTAATGCAAACAAAGTTGCAGATGAAATAAATCAAAAATATGGCGCTGGCACAGCAAAAGGCTTTGTTGTTGATGCAACCAAAGAAGCTAGTGTCATCAAGTTAGCGCAAGACGTTGAAGCTATATTTAAACATTCTGACTTATTAGTCTACAGTGCAGGAATTGCACGTGCAGCTCCAATTACCAGTTTTGCATTAAGTGATTTTCAATTATCGGTTGATGTCAACTTAACTGGTTATTTCTTATGTGCGCGTGAATTTGCAAAATTAATGGTAAAACATAATACCGCTGGTCGTATTATCCAAATCAATTCGAAATCTGGAAAAGTGGGTAGCAAACATAATTCGGGATACAGTGCAGCCAAATTTGGTGGTGTAGGATTAACACAATCACTAGCCCTAGATCTTGCTGATTGCGGTATTACTGTAAACTCATTAATGTTAGGTAACTTATTAAAATCCCCTATGTTCCAATCGTTAATACCACAGTATGCTAAAAAATTAGGTATTCCTGAAAACCAAGTGGAACAAGTTTATATTGATAAAGTCCCTTTAAAACGAGGTTGTGATTATCAAGATGTACTTGATGTATTGCTATTTTATGCAAGTGATAAAGCATCATATTGCACAGGGCAATCAATCAACATTACTGGTGGACAAGTGATGTTCTAGTTAAAATAAAGTGCGAAAGTTAATTTAAACTTATCGCACTTTTTATTCTAGCTTAAATAAAATGGAAAAATATTAAATATGACGACCACTCTAGTTGCTATAGCACTTATTGCTTGGTGTATTCAAATTATTTTTAGTTGGTTTCAAATTCGTCGTTTCAATAAAGCGTTTCTAGCTTTACAAAAAGGTTGCTACTTAGGTGTCGGTCGCAGTAAAAGTAAACGATTTAGACCAAGAGTATTAATCGCAATTTCATTAGATGAAAATAAAGTTGTGATTGATTCTATCATAATGAAAGGGATCACGGTATTTGCATTGCCTAAATCTATTTCCCAGCTCCATGGCTTATCTGTATCAGAAATAATCCCAGAAAAAATATTTCCAAACGACCTAATATCACAAAGTGCGTTGATTGTTGCCTTAACAGCAAACAATTAATAATTATCTTTTATTTTGAAAAGTAATTTCTTTCATTATAAAGTATAATGGTTTGCAAAATAAAATTTCCTATATACTAATAATGATGGAATCATAATATGAAAGTAAGGCAACGACAAACAGCCATTTTAGAATACCTGCAAAATCATGGGCAAGTTAGTATCGATGAATTAGTTGAGCATTTCAAAACGACTGGAACTACAATTCGTAAAGATCTTACTCAACTCAGCCAAAGTGGTCTAGTTTTACGTACCTACGGCGGTGCCATGTTAAACCGTGAAATTGGTGATAGAGCTATTGATCATAAAACCTACATCAACATTGGATCTAAAAAATCAATTGCATACGAAGCAGTTAAATTGATCCAAGAAGGTGACTCAATTATTTTTGATTCTGGAAGTACTGTTGCTCAGATGATTCCTATACTGACAAGTTTCAATAATTTGACTATTATGACCAACAGCTTACACATTGTAAATGAACTCGTTGCGCATAATAATGATCATACTATTATCTTATCTGGTGGCACTTTTCGCCGTAAATCGGCCTCTTTTCACAGTAACAGCGCATCAACTGCGGCCATATTTGAATCTTACACTTTTGATAAACTATTTATGGGGGCTGATGGGATTGATTTAGTAGGGGGCGTGACAACATTTAATGAAAGCTATCACGGCAGTGTTGCCATGAGTAAAGCTGCGGCAAAATTAATATTATTAGCTGACTCAACCAAGTTTGGCAGGCGTAGTCCTAATGTTGTGTGTGACTTAAATGCTGTTGATACCATCATCACCGACAATAAATTAGATGACAAATATTATGAAGCACTCATACAACGAGGCATCAAAGTCATTAAAGTAGAAGTAATTGATAAAGAATAAAAAATAGCATTGTTTAAATGTTGCATTAGCGGGAATCTATTTGAGTGATGCAAATTATTAACAAAACAAATTTAATTTACTCAAAATTAAAAACCCGCTAAAGCTGAGCGGCTAACAAGCGTACCGACTTATCACCTTAAAATAACAATCTAGCACGAATTGTTCCTGGCACGTTTTTCAGTTTAGCTAACAATTCTTCAGCCTTACTTTGTTTAACTCTATCGATATCAATAACAACATAACCAATCTGAGGATCAGTTTGTAAATATTGTGCTGAAATATTAAGCCCTTGTTCAGCGAATAACGTATTGATAGCAGTTAGAACACCAGGTTGGTTACTATGAATATTAATAAAACGACTAGAGCCTTTAGCTGGAATAGGTAAAGAGGCTTCAGGAAAATTAACTGCTGAAAGTGTTGCACCAGTATCAGAATATTTAGCTAGTTTACTTGCGACCTCAATCCCAATATTTTCTTGTGCTTCGCTAGTTGAACCACCGATATGCGGAGTAATAATTACATTATCAAATTGACATAATGGAGATTCAAAAGGGTCGTTGTTACTAGCAGGCTCTGTTGGAAAAACATCAATAGCTGCCCCACTGAGTTTATTGGCTTTCAGAGCTTTAGTTAAAGCATCAAGATCGATAACTTTACCGCGTGAAGCATTGATTAAAATTGCGTCTTGTTTCATTGCATCAATTTCGTTATCACTAATCATTTTGATGGTTGTTGGATTTTCTGGTACATGCATTGAAACAATATCGCTTATTGCTAGTAATTCTTTCATTGTTGAAACTTGTTTAGCATTGCCCAAAGGTAGTTTTGTTTCAATATCATAAAAATAAACATTCATCCCTAACGATTCAGCCAAAATACTTAGTTGGCTACCAATATGCCCATAACCAATAATACCTAAATTTTTACCACGAGCTTCGTGTGAACCCGTCGCAATCTTATTCCATTTTCCACGGTGTGCTTTAGCATTTGCATCTGGTACTCGACGAAGTAATAATATTGCTTCGGCTAATACTAGCTCTGCTACAGATCGCGTATTTGAAAATGGTGCATTAAAAACAGGAATCCCTTTTATTGTCGCTGCATCAAGATCAACTTGGTTGGTACCTATACAAAAACAGCCAATGCCAGCAAGTTTAGGTGCAGAATCGATAATATCCTTAGTTAATTGTGTTCTTGATCGGATCCCAATAAACCGAACATCTTTCAGAGCTTGCTTAAGTTCTTCAGGTGATAATGCGCTTTTATGATATTCAATATTGGTAAAGCCGGCGGATTTTAATATTTCAATTGCGCTAGGGTGAACTCCCTCAAGTAATAAAAACTTATTTTCATCTTTGGTTAAAGTTTGAATAACCATTATTTCCTCTCTTTCCTTCAGCATACAAATTGGTACTTATAACTAAATACCATTATTAACTTTATTGTAGTAAATGATTTTATCTCAGCTCTTTTACACCCGTACTGCATCCAACAAGCGCAATATCAGCGCCTTTATTGGCAAATAATCCAACAGTAACCACACCTGCAATGTTATTAATTCGGTTTTCAAGCTCCATTGGTTTGGTAATGACAAGATCATGAACATCTAAAATCACATTACCATTATCAGTTATAACGCCTTGACGATATATTGGTTTACCGCCCAGCTTATATAACTCACGAGCAACATAGGAACGTGCCATTGGGATCACTTCAACCGGTAATGGGAATTTACCTAATACATCAACAACTTTTGATTCATCAACAATACAAATAAATTGTTTAGCAATGGCTGAAACAATTTTTTCGCGCGTTAAAGCTGCGCCACCACCTTTAATCATTTGCAACTGGTGATTAATTTCATCTGCACCATCGACATAGACATCCAAATAATCGACTTCATTACAATCGAGAACAGGAATACCATAGCTTTTTAATTTTTGGGTGGATGCTTCCGAACTAGATACAGTACCTTTGATTTGATCTTTTATTGTAGCTAATGCATCAATAAAATGGGATGCAGTAGAGCCTGTTCCTACACCAATAAAAGAATCAGGTTTGATAAATTTTAAGGCTGACCAGCCTACGGCCTTTTTTAATTCGTCTTGTGTCATAATATCACCCCTATTTTGAGGATAATTTTTCTTAAAAAAAATAAAATTTTGAAAGCAAAATTGTTGAAGATATGGCATAGTACCCAATTAGAAAGCAAAAATCATTAGGATTTTAAGAATTAAATCAACTTTGTGATAGGTTTAAAACTTATTACGATATTAAAGTAGATTAAATATTTGAGCAATGATCAAATCATTAATAAAGAGATTATGAAGCGTCCAGATTATAGAGCGTTACAAGCATTAGATGCGGTGATAAAGGAACGAGGATTTGAAAGAGCTGCTGATAAATTGTGTATTACACAACCAGCAGTTTCGCAACGTATCAAGCAATTAGAAAGCTTTTTTGGTCAACAACTGCTAGTTAGGACCATTCCTCCGAAAGCAACCAAACAAGGTGAGCACCTGCTTGGTTTATTACATCAAGTTGAATTATTAGAACAGCAATGGTTAGGTGATAACGAGCAAAATGCCACACCGCTGTCGTTATCTATTGCGATTAATGCTGATTCTTTAGCAACTTGGTTTTTACCTGCGTTAAAACCAGTTTTAGATAAAAATATCTTACGTTTTGATATTCAAGTCAAAGATGAAGAACATACGTTAGAATTATTGCGTTTAGGGACTGTGGTTGGTGCGATTAGCATTCAAGCTAATCCTTTACCAGGTTGCTTGTCTGATTTATTAGGTGCTTTAGACTATATTTTTGTGGCTTCACCTGATTTTGCTAAAAAGTACTTTCCAACTGGGGTGACTCGATCATCTTTATTAAAAGCGCCTGCTGTTGCATTCGATCATTTAGATGATATGCATCAAGCCTTCTTACAAGAAAACTTTAACCTTACGCCAGGCAGTGTAATTTGCCATATCACTAGTTCATCTGAAGCTTTTGTGCAATTAGCTAAACAAGGTTCGGCATGCTGTATGTTACCAAAGTTGCAAGTTGAGCAAGAATTAAAAAATGGTGAATTAATTAACTTAACTGATGGGTTATATCAAAGACGTATGCTATATTGGCATCGTTTTGCTCCTGAAAGCAGTGTAATGCAAAACATCTCTGAAACCTTGATTCGTTATGCACAACAAACATTATCACAGCCTTAGGATTTAGATCACAAAGAATAAATATATTAAGTGATTTTTATACTGAAACACATACTTACCTGAAACTTTTTAACAAAATAAAGTCTATATTTAAAGAGCTGAAGATATGAGCCAATTAAAAAATGATCGTTATTTACGAGCTTTACAATGTTTGCCTGTAGACTATACACCAGTTTGGATGATGCGACAGGCTGGTCGTTATTTACCTGAGTATCGTCAATTAAGGTCAAAAGCGGGTGATTTTATGACGATGTGTCAAACGCCAGAATTAGCTTGTGAGGTCACCTTACAACCATTACAACGATTTGAGCTTGATGCTGCTATTATTTTTTCTGATATTTTAACAATCCCTGATGCTATGGGGCTTGGCTTATATTTTGAATCGGGTGAAGGACCTAAATTTAAAAAATCGATATCTTGCATATCAGATATTGAACAATTACCCATCCCAGATCCAGAGCAATCACTTAAATATGTGATGGATGCGATTCGATTAACAAAAAAAGAACTCAATGGTAAAGTTCCACTAATTGGTTTTTCGGGAAGCCCATGGACACTAGCCACCTACATGATTGAAGGAGGCAGTAGCAAAGCATTCACCAAAATTAAAAAGATGCTTTATAGTGAGCCCAAAGCGTTGCATCAACTACTTGAAAAACTCGCAAACAGTATCGCATTATATTTAAATGCACAAATTCAAGCGGGAGCACAATCGATTATGATTTTTGATACTTGGGGCGGCGTATTAAGTCATCAAAGCTATCAAACATTTTCACTTGACTATATGCAACAGATCTTATCGCAATTAAAACAAGGTAAAAAAAGTCAAGATATAACCTCGTACATTCCTGTTACTTTATTTACTAAAGGAGGAGGAATATGGCTTGATCGTATTATTAATACTGGTTGTGATGCGGTGGGAGTGGACTGGACTTTAAATTTAAGCCAGATTACTCAAAAAGGGAAAATAGCAGTACAAGGGAATTTAGATCCTTCCGTTTTATATGCAAGAAAGCAAACAATTGAATCTAACGTAGAGGCCGTTCTTAATGAATATGGCTATCACAATGGGCATGTTTTTAATTTAGGGCATGGTATTCACCAAGATATCCCTGTAGAGAATGTACAGCATTTGATTGAAGCGGTACATCGACAATCAAAAAGGTTTCATCATGATTAAAAATCCTGTTCAATTAAGGCTAGAAAAGTTACCACAATGGAAACAACGTTTATTTATGGTCTGCTTATGTGAACGAATGTATCCCAACTTTGTTTTTTATTGTCAGCAACAACATTGCTATCAACAACAAAACGAAGATGATGCTAAGAATTATAAAAAAATACTGGATCTTGTTTGGGAATCGCTATTAGTTGAAGATGTAAAAATTAATTTTGATTTACAGCTTGAAAAATTAGAACTCATTATTCCAACTGTAACAGATGACAGTCCTTATATGGTTTATCCAGCCATCGATGCTTGTCATGCGCTTGGCGAAGTTTTGCACTCTTACTTGAGTGGTGAAATCGCCGAACATACCGCTAAAGTCAGTAGCATATCAGCAACTACTATTGCTGAATTTGAAATGACCAGAACAAATGTTACTCTTTCAGAAGATGAACAGCAAACTTTACCTAGTGTTATTGATGAATTTGATTTGCAGTGGGAAATATTTCGATTGCTACGCGAAGAAAATAATGAAATGAATGAGTTGATAAAAGGCTTGAAAGATGAAATTCGAGCAGCGGGAACTAGCAATATTGGTGTTTTTTTGAGCTATCAAGGCGTTTAAAGTGTAATTTTTAAAATTTTTATTAAATTTTTCTTTAATATTGGACAAATATAGACTACATTTAACAGCAATGTAATCTAAGCAACGTTTACAGTAACGAAGCTAGAATATTAAGTTTTATCTTCGTTTATAATGTTAACTTTAACAATAAAATAATATGTAAGGATATACCCATGAATAAAACAGAACTTGTTGACGCTATTGCTAGCAAAGCTGATATTACCAAAGTAGCTGCAAAAACGGCGTTGGAAGCTACATTAGCCGCTATTACTGAATCATTGAAAGCTGGTGAGCCAGTTCAATTAGTTGGTTTTGGTACATTTAAAGTTAATTCTCGTAAAGCTCGTACTGGTCGTAATCCAAAAACTGGTAAAGAAATTAAAATTGCAGCAAGTAAAGTACCAGCATTCGTATCAGGTAAAACTTTAAAAGAGGCAATCAAATAAGTTGCTTTTTCTTACTGTCAACTTGATTGATAGAAGTATTAGGTCATAGGGTATAGTCTTATGACCTTATCAACTCAATAAAAATACATTATTTTAAGGCAAATTGCTTTCGCTTTTTCTTGTTTATAAGTAGTATTAGAACCAAATTAAAATTATATTACTAATAATTTTAAGTGGTTATTTCAACCCATTTCGCTTGTAATATATCAATCAAATCTTGAGGCACAATTTCAATTTCTAATCCTCTTCGCCCGCCTGATATAAACATTGTTGTGTGCTCACTTGCACTTAAATCAATGAGTGTGGGTAGTTGTTGTTTTTGACCGAGTGGACTAATTCCTCCCACCAAATAACCTGTTACCTTTTGAGCTAAATTAGGATCAGCTAAATCTATTTTTTTACATTTTAGTGCTTTTGCGACTTTTTTAAGATCCAAATGACTATCGACAGGCAATACACAAACCGCTAACGTCTTATTATTACCGTTTAAACTCACAATCAAGGTTTTAAATACCTGTGCTGCTGTAACATTCAAACTGGGATCAAGTTTATCAACCGCTTCTTGCCCATAGTTAGTTTGGTTGGGATCGTGTTTATATTGGTGGATATTAAATTTTATTTTTAACTTTTTAAGTAAATCAATTGCTGGAGTCATAGCTTATATCCAATAGATTTAGTTAAATCAAAATAGTATATGGCAAATGATATCCTTACCAAAATAGAGTTGGTAAGGAAATGAATAACAATTAAAGAATTAATTTGTGGTCTTCTTGATTTTAATTATCACTGTTAGGTGGTGCTACTGAGTTAGAGGAATTATTTGCCAGCGTATAAAGACGATAGAAAAAGCTAGTAACAAAAATATCAAAAAAGATACTACAGAAAGAGAAGATTGTATCAAGGACAAAATTGTCACTATCGAACTCAATAGCTAATTGAGCAAAAACCATCACAAATGCTAGGTAAATTAATACCATCAAAATAGCTGAGCGCCACTGTGTTTTTGATAACTGAATGCTTAATGAAAGTGAGTCAAGAATATTGTTTTGACCAGGTTCAACCAGCGAAGCAAAAAAGAAGTTACAAAAAATAATTAAAATCAGGATTGGAATCAGTAGTACTAAAAAAATTAATATAAAAATAAGTGCTTTAGGTAAAAGTAAATTTAAACTAATAAGCACTATAGATAACATAAATGAGACTAAAAATATAAAGACACCAATGATAAGATAAAAAAGAATAATTTTTAATGTATTTGATAACGCTTTAGACAGTAATAGATTTAAATTAAGTTTATCGCTGATATAAAGGTTAGAAATTGTTGCTATACTAATTGCTTTTAAAATAATTCCAATTAGTAATGTCAACATCACGAATAAAACATAGTTAGTTAAATTTCGTGAAAAATAGATTTGTTCGGCTAGATTTTGTTTGTCAAAGAAAGAATTAAAAAACGCATGAATTAAAGCTAGCGTTAGACTAACAAGAACAAATTGCGTAATGCGATTACGAATAAAATTGCGAGTTTGTGTAAAAGTTAAAGAAAAAGAGATTTTTTTTTGCATTTCTATGTAAGTTCCTTATATGTGGTAACTGGCTTAGTTACCACTATTATTTTTGAATGATTAAATTCGTAAATTAAGCTTGCAATAATGAAATATCAGCTACTTTCAAGAATAAGTTTTGTAGCTTTTTCAAAAGCGCTAATCGGTTAAGTCTAATCTCTTCATTGTCAACCATAACCATGACTGAATCAAAAAATGCATTCACCGTCTCTTTTAATGACGATAATTCAATTAACGCATCTTGATAACGGCTTTCACTAAAGTAAGGTGAAAGTTTATCGGTTAAAATCGCCAATTTTTTAGCTAACTCGCCTTCAGCACCTGCTTCTAGCAAGGCTGCATTGATCTGCTCAGGAATAGTAACCTCAACTTTAGATAAAATATTTGACACTCGCTTATTAGCTTCGGCTAATGACGAGGCTTCGGGCAAGGTTCTAAAGTGAGTGACTGCCTTAACGCGTGCATCAAAATCAGCGGGTTTAGTTGGATTAAGTGCTAAAACTGCTTGAATCGTATCAATTGCAAAGCCTTGTTCTTGATACCAAGCTCGGAAACGACTCTGCATAAAATTAACAATATCGTCAACTATGTTTTTATTATTAAGCTTATCGCCATATAATGATGCGGCATAATTGGCTAATTCAACTAGATCTAAAGGCAGTGCCTTTTCAACAATAATACGTAAAACACCAATAGCCGCGCGACGCAATGCAAAAGGATCTTTATCACCTTTAGGATGCTGACCAATACCAAAAATGCCGGCTAAAGTATCCAATTTTTCAGCGATAGACACTGAACAAGAAACAGCAGTACTTGGTAATTCATCACCAGCAAAACGCGGTTTATATTGTTCTTCAATGGCGGTTGCAACTTCAATACTTTCGCCATCTTTAAGGGCCAAATAACGCCCCATAATACCTTGTGTTTCAGGGAATTCAAAAACAGTATTAGTCACTAAATCGCATTTTGTTAATTTGCCCGCTCGTTTGGCTTGCTCAACATCAGCCCCAATTTTATCGGCAATAAAGCCAGATAACGACTCTATGCGAATTGCTTTATCCTTAACTGTTCCAAGCTGTTGTTGAAATAAAACTGTTTCAAGGCGAGGCAAACGGTCTTCTAAACGTTGTTTTAAATCAGTTTGATAAAAGAATTCAGCATCGGCAAGGCGAGGGCGAACTACTTTCTCATTACCCGAAATTACAACTTGTGGATCTTTTGACTCAATATTAGCCACAAAAATAAAGTTTGGTAATAATTTGCCTTGTTTATCATAAACAGGAAAGTATTTTTGATCGCCTTTCATGGTATAAACCAATGATTCAGCAGGAACCTCTAAAAATCGCTCCTCAAATTTAGCAGTTAACACAACAGGCCATTCAACTAGAGATGAAACTTCTTCAAGCAAATTATCTGTTAAATCTGCTTTACCATTTAATTTTGCAGCTTCTTCTTCAGCTTGTTGTTTAATAATAGATTTACGTTTATCGTAGTCAGCAATTACTTTACCACGTTGTTCCAAAATTTCAGGATACTGGTCTGCATTATCAATAGTGAACTCTTGCTCACCCATAAAACGATGGCCACGAATAATGCGATCTGATTTAATCTCTAAAATCGTACCAGGCACAAGCTCATCACCATACAACATAGTAACAGTATGACATGGACGAATAAATTCAACTTGACGAGCTGCCCAACGCATTGGTTTAGGGATAGGTAATTTACTTAATGCGGTTTTAACCATATCACATAACAAATTAACAACTGGCTGACCTTTTTGATTTTGAGTATAAGAAAGCCATTCACCTTTATCGGTTTGTATACGCTCAGCCTGATCAACTGTAATACCACAACCACGAGCCCAACCTTCAGCAGCTTTAGTTGCATTGCCATTGGCATCAAAGGCTGCGCTGACCGCAGGACCTCGTTTAACTATTTGACTATCGGGTTGCGTATCATTCAAATTCAAAACTTTTAATGCTAAACGACGAGGCGATGCATACCAAAGCACCTCACCATGTTCTAAATTGGCATTATCAAGCTGCTGTATAAAATTAGCCGCAAAGCTTTCTGCTAACGTGCGGAGTGATTTTGGTGGTAACTCTTCGGTACCAATTTCCACTAAAAATGTTTTTTGCATAATCTTCTAATTCCTACTTTGATGCACTTTCGTTAGATTGTGAATTTTGGCACATAGGGAAGCCAAGAGCTTCACGTGATGCGTAATAGGCTTCCGCCACCATTTTGGTTAATGTTCTGATGCGCAAAATATAACGTTGTCGCTCAGTTACTGAAATTGCTTTACGAGCATCAAGTAAATTAAAACAGTGGGCCGCTTTTAAGATGCGTTCATAAGCGGGTAGTGGCAGTGGTTTTTCTAACTCAAGCAAAAACTTGGCTTCTTTTTCGTGTTGTTCAAAACAATAAAATAAAAATTCAACATTTGCATATTCAAAATTATAAGTGGACTGCTCAACTTCGTTTTGATGAAACACATCGCCATAAGTTGTTTTACCAAATGCACCATCACTCCAAACCAAATCATAAACACTATCCACGCCTTGAATATACATTGCTAAGCGTTCAAGTCCATAAGTGATTTCACCAGTAACTGGCTTACATTCAAGCCCACCAACTTGTTGAAAGTAAGTAAATTGGGTTACTTCCATACCATTTAACCAAACTTCCCATCCAAGCCCCCAAGCACCAAGGGTTGGGTTTTCCCAATTATCTTCAACAAAACGGATATCATTAACAGTTGGGTCAAGACCTAATTGTTTTAACGAACCTAAATAAAGCTCTTGAATATTATCAGGAGAAGGTTTTAAGATAACTTGAAATTGGTAATAATGCTGAAGCCTATTTGGGTTCTCACCATAGCGGCCATCGGTTGGGCGACGTGATGGTTGAACATAAGCCGCATTAATAGGTTCTGGCCCCAGCGCTCGTAGGCAAGTCATTGGGTGAGATGTCCCCGCACCAACTTCCATATCCAAAGGCTGAATCACAGTGCATCCCTGATTAGCCCAGTAGTCTTGTAACGTAAGAATTAACCCCTGAAAGGTTTTGACATTAAACTTTTGCATGATGTTATCTTTATGGTTGAATTGATATTTCGATAATTTAAATAGTGCTATATATTATACTTTTTATCAATACTTGTGAAATGCCTAATCAGGCTCTGCCTAATATTGAATAACTAATTGATTTTTCTGCAAAAATAAAAAAATTAAATAAAATCAATACCCTACCTGAACGTTTTTTATGGAAAAGTAGGACAACATATAACCTTTTCTGATTAACATTAATTAATCGTTTAATATCAAATGAATAGACTATATTTTATTAGTAATATGTTATTTAGCTTATTTAATCGTTGGCAAAATATCCTCGATTTTTATGTATTATTTTTGTTGCTATTAGTTAAAAATTGACAAATTTCTTGTTGTGATTTGAGTGTTCTAATGTTTTGTAATATTTCTGACGCTTGAACATAGTGCTGTTTTAAATAAGTAAGCCATTGTTTGATGCGAGCAGAGTGATAAAAAGGTTTAGCATTATCAATAGATGATGTTGCATAGTGAATTAAAATTTCCATCACTTGTTGCCAATTTAATGCTGACTGTTTAGTTCGAATCATATTAGCTAGGTTTGGAATAGTTAAAATACCTCGCCCTAGCATAATGTCATTAGTTTGGCTTTGGCTTATGCAATTTTCTGCATCTGCAATAGAGAAAATTTCACCATTAGCAATAACAGGAGTTTTTAAGTGCTGTTTGATTTGGCCTATTGTTTGCCAATCTATTTTTTCAGTTTTATAGCCGTCTTCTTTGGTCCTTCCGTGAATTGCTATTTCGTTGGCTCCGGCAAGTTCAATTGCGTTGGCAATTTCGTGGCAATGTGATTTATTATCCCAACCTAAGCGAATTTTGACTGATAATTTATTTGTTGCACCTATAGCTTGTCGTACTTGGCTGACAATATTAAATATCTGCTCTGGATATTGTAATAAATAAGCGCCACCATGGCTGCCAACTACAGTTTTGGCAGGGCAACCAAAATTGATATCTATGCCATAAGAACCTAATTCGATAGCTTTAACGGCATTTTCAGCCATCCACTCTGGCGACTGTCCTAAAATTTGGACACGAACTGGCGTGCCAGATTTGGTTTTTCCATTATTGTAAAGTTCAGGACATAGGCGATAGAAAGTCCTATTTGATAATTTGTGATTGGTCACTCTGATAAATTCTGTAACACAATAATCAAATTGGTTAATTTCAGTTAAAAGTTGTCTGACTTGATAATCAAGTACTCCCTCCATAGGAGCTAAAATAATTCGATTAATTTTCATTGAGAAACCTGATTGGTATTACCATTACCACAAACAGGACAATTAGGTTGTTTGGTAAATTTAACTTGGCTAAACTCCATTGTCATTGTATCAATCATTAATACACGACCAATTAATGGTTTTCCATATTGAGTTAACACTTTTATCGCTTCTAAGGCTTGCATGGAACCAAACATTCCAACAAGCGGAGCCATGACGCCGGTCTCAACACAAGTGAGTTGATCTTTACCAAATAAGCGACTTAAACAGTGATAACAGGGTTCATTAGATTGGTATGTAAATACACTTAATAACCCCTCCATACGGATTGCCGCTCCAGAAACTAACGTTTTTTTTACTTGAAAGCAACAGCGGTTAATTTGCTCTCGTGTCACTAGGTTATCCGTACAGTCTATGACAATATCATGTTGTTTAATAAGTGAAATAAGCTTATTATCATCAAGTCGCTGATTTACTGTTTCAATTAACGTATTGGCATTTATATTGGTTAAGGTCTCTTTTGCCACCTCGACTTTGTATTGATTAATAAAGCTTTCGGTATATAAGATTTGTCGATTTAAGTTGGATTTTGATATGGTGTCAAAATCAACTAACGTTAATTTGCCTAAACCTGATGCGGCTAAATAGAGTGATGCAGCGCAACCAAGTCCGCCTAAACCAATGATCAGTGCTGAACTGTTTTTCAATATTTGCTGTTTATCAATATCGAAATCACGCAATGTGATTTGTCTATCATAACGAAACAATTCTTGATCAGTAAGTTCTAGCATATTGTGCGACTATTATTGTGGTTAATTATGAAGAAGCATTATAACAGAAACTTGGCACAACAATATGCCAAGCTATTAAGATTATTTGTCAAAGCCAGATAGAAAGGTTAAATATTCATCTTTGGTCATTAGTGGTTTATATTCTGACATCAGCTTCTGTGCAGGTTTGGCATCATCATAAAGTAAATCAATAATTGTACATGCCATCATTTGCGCAGGACGGATGTAAGCCATTTCTTCATCAAATACCGTATAATCTTTACCATGTAAAACACCTCGAACTGAACCAATCCATGGGTGGCTAACAGGCATAATGTGAGATAAATCTCCAGTATCCGTACTACCTGTCATATGAGGCGCAATCCAAACATTATCAGCACCAATTAGATCTTGTGCATTACTTTGTAAAAAGTCATTAAGCGTTGGGTTGTTTTGCAAAGGTAAATAACCTGGTAGATCTTTAATTTCACACGTTGCCCCAACAGCCATTGCTCCAGCTTTTAATGCTTGATTTATTCGCTCATTGGCATCAATCATGGCAGGCACATTGCCTGCGCGCACATAGCTTTCCATTCTGACATCGCTTGGAACTACATTTACTAAATCACCACCTTGGGTAATAATTGGATGGAATCTAATGTAGTCTTTTTCTTGAAATGTTTCACGAATAGCATGCACCCCCATCATTCCCATCATCGCAGCATTTAAGGCATTCACGCCAGCATGAGGCGCTGCAGCTGCATGTGCTGCCTCACCTTTATATTTAATTAATTTTCCGATAAAACCATTGCTAGTTGTTGATATTTCGATAAAACCATTTTGGCGTTCATTAGGTACACTAGTTAAATGTATTTGTAATGCCATATCAATATCGTCAAACTCGCCACGTGAAATTAACTCTGGTTTGCCACCAATATATTTGATTTTACCTTCTTCTATTAAGCGATTTCGATAAGTTATTTCAACATATTCTTCTGCTGGAACGGCAAATGGTACGACATCGCCAGCTAAAAATTGCATAGCCCCTGAATCAATTAATCCCATCGTTACTGCCATCATATTGGCAATTTGAGCATTATGTCCACAGCAGTGCGCAGCACCAGATGTTTCGTCAGCAGCAGGGTGATCTGCACAAATAATAGCATCAAGCTCGCCGATAACGGCAATGCTATATTTACTACCTTTTCCTCCTTTTAGGCGACCTTTTACTCCTGTTATTGCTAATTTATTTTTAAATGGAATACCTAGTTTTTCAAAAGTTTGCTCAACTTTTTGAGCTGTTTTGTGTTCTTTATAACCAAGTTCAGGTTCTACCCAAATTGATTCAGCAATCGCCTTAATATCGGCTTTACGGTTTGCAATTGCACTACAAACCTTTTTTTTAAGTTCTTCTTTTGTCATAAATTAAATCCTAGTGCAAATTAGATAACACCTTCCCAATGCAAGGTGATTTGAGCAATGATTGCTGCCAAAATAAAAGTGCCTGAAAATACCGCTAATGAAACAGGAATAATTCGCCATGAGATACTTTTAAATAATGCTAAATCTTTACCAATAGCCAATCCAGCATAAGCAAGCACTGGGGTACAAACCGCCAATAAAGAAACCTTGTCAGTAAGTGAAACAACTTGTTCATGAAAAGGGAAAATAGGTGATGAAGCCACTGCGGCTACAACTGATACCCATAAAATAACTGGAAATTTGTTTAATACTGGAATTTTGCCAACAAAATAACCAACAATTGATATAACAACTAAAATTGATAACGCTTCTAATGACAGTATAAAATCAATTTTGTAACCTACTGTATTACCAGCAGCCATAATAATGGCAACTAAGATCAGTAAAAATATTGTTTCTAAACTTTTCATTATAGTGCTCCTTCTTTGTTACGTCGTAAACGCGAAAAAATGTTATATAAGAAAGAGGCAAATGGTAGTGAAAATAATGTATAAATATAAATGCCAACAACACTCGACATTAAGTTTGCTGTTGTTGCATAGGCTTTGATTTCACTAGCCATTTCTGGATAAAGGTCACTTATTGGAGCAAGTGATGCCGCCATCATACTACCACTTCCAACCCCAGCTCCCATGGCTAAAGCATAAGGATGGAGAATATCTAGTTTTGCCATCACACTGGCTAGTATACTCATCCAAATAGCGCCATAAAGTGTGCCACAAACATACATCGCCATAACGCCTCGACCTTCAGCGGAATCCAATCCATATTTATCTGCAACAATTGCTATATTCGGTTCGCGAGCAACAGAATAAGTTGCACCTACAGCTTCACGTTTCATGCCTAATATCATTGCTAGTGGCAAACCCAATAAAATCGTACCAGCAAAATGGCCTAATTCCTGAAAAATTAATGCTAACTTAGCATCTTTTAGAATCATATCAATCTTAGGACCGACAGAAACGCCAAGCTTGGCAATAAGTAACATCAAAGTTACAATCATAATGGCGCTGGCATTATTCATATTGTTTAGTTTTAATATCTTTAATTTGGGAACACTTATTACTCCACCAATGATCATGGCGTATAACATCGGATACACTGCGATAATCCAAATAGACTGCTTACCGATAAACTCACATGCCAAAACAACGACTAATGCAAGTAAATGCACTTTATAATCTCGTAAAACTTTCATTCTTACTCCTTAATTTATTTAAAATATTTTTAAATTATCGTTGCCCTAATGTATTTTTAAAATGATCTAAAGCCCATTGATGACCGATTGGATCAACGCTGGTTACAGCATTTTTCGCGTAATCGTAAATCAAGATCCGTCTCGCAAAAAGCTGAATAGTGGCGCTTATTTATCCAATAGATATGATTAGTATTTTTATATTTTTGATAAAGGTTATTTAAACTACCAAATAATTGTTGTACTAAAGTAGCAATTATATTATGAGGCGGAAAAAGAGAATATTCAGGGTGAAATCTATCAGAAGGGTCATTAGAATCGATAGCAAAAACGACAAAATTATTATTTTTTATAAATGATTCTGCTACGTTTAGCATTTCTGCTTCAATTTTTTGACCAGCTAGGCCTGTAGTTAAAGCTCCATTATCAGCAACAAAATCATTCGTATAATCAATTGAAATTAACGCTTTCATATCAAGTAAATAAACTATTAAATAATATTAAAGCTTATTAATAAATATTTGATATGACAAGTTATTTTCAATAAGTAATTTGATTATATTTTTTATAAAATTAAGATCTAATTGGTATCTTTTTGAATTTAATTTATTTTATAAAAACTTTTATAAAGTAAATTTATTATCAAAAACTAACTATAAATAAATTAAATGAAAATTATTTTAAATCATGGTCTTTATACCCTGATAAATTGCTCTATAATAATTATTATTTTGCTAATAGTACACAGGATATTTTAATGAGAACAATTTATTGCGGACAACTCAATGCAAGTTATATTAATCAAGAAGTAACATTATGTGGTTGGGTCAATAAACGCCGAGACTTAGGCGGTATGATTTTTATCGATATGCGTGATCGTGAAGGTATTGTACAAGTTTTTTTTGATCCTGATTATCAACAAGCATATCAACTTGCTGGTGAACTTCGTAATGAATTTTGTATCCAAATTAAAGGCAAAGTAAGAGCTCGTCCGGAAGGTCAAATCAATAAAGATATGGCAACCGGAGAGGTTGAAATTTTGGCAACTGAATTGAAAATATTTAACCGTAGCGATGTATTGCCTCTTGATTTCAATCAAAACAACAGTGAAGAGCAACGTCTAAAATATCGTTATATTGACTTGCGTCGCCCTGAAATGGCAACGATCTTTAAAACGCGAGCTAAAATTACCGCATTTGTTCGTTCATTTATGAACGAACATGGTTTTTTAGATATTGAGACACCAATGTTAACCAAAGCAACTCCTGAGGGCGCACGAGATTACTTGGTTCCAAGTCGAATTCATAAAGGTGAGTTTTATGCGCTGCCACAATCGCCACAATTATTTAAACAATTGCTAATGATGTCAGGATTCGACCGTTATTATCAAATTGTAAAATGTTTTCGCGATGAAGATTTAAGAGCCGATCGTCAACCTGAGTTTACGCAAATCGATGTTGAAACTTCATTTATGACAGCAGAGCAAGTGCGTGATGTTATGGAGAAGATGATTCGTGAGCTTTGGTTACATGTGAAAAATGTGGATTTAGGTAAGTTTCCTATTATGACTTTTGCTGAAGCGATGCGTCGCTTTGGAAGTGATAAACCTGATCTGCGTAATCCGCTTGAAATTATTGATGTGGCTGATTTGGTTAAAGATGTTGATTTTAAAGTGTTTTCAACACCAGCTAACGATCCGAAAGGACGCGTTGCGTTGCTTTGTGTTCCAAACGGTGCACAATTAACACGTAAACAACTTGATGAATATACGCAATTCATTTCAGTTTACGGCGCAAAAGGTATGGCTTGGATTAAAGTTAATGAACGTAGCAAAGGGTTAGAAGGTGTACAAAGCCCAGTTGCTAAATTCTTTAATGAATTGCAAATGGAAGCACTGCTTAATCGTGCCAATGCTAAAGATGGTGATATTTTATTATTTGGTGCCGATAGCTATAAAGTAGTGAGTGATGCGTTAGGGGCATTACGTTTAAAAGTTGGTAAAGATTTAGGTTTAACCGATGAAAGTAAATGGGCGGTACTTTGGGTTATTGATTTCCCGATGTTTGAACAAACAGATGAAGGTTTAAGTGCTATGCATCATCCATTTACGTCACCAAAAGATTATACACCAGAAGAACTTCTGAATAATCCTGAAAATGCTGTTGCAAATGCTTATGATATGGTAATCAATGGTTATGAGGTTGGTGGTGGATCGGTTCGTATTCACCGTAGCGAAATGCAACAAGCTGTCTTTTCAATTTTAGGTATTAATGAACATGATCAACGTGAGAAATTTGGTTTTTTACTTGATGCATTAAAATATGGCACACCTCCTCATGCAGGATTGGCATTTGGATTAGATCGATTAAGTATGTTATTAACTGGAACGGATAATATTCGCGATGTAATAGCGTTTCCTAAAACTACAGCAGCAACTTGTTTACTTACTGATGCTCCAAGCCCAGCCAATATTGCAGCATTGACTGAACTTGGTATTGAAGTAAGTAAAAAATAGTGATATTTGATGCGAAAATTCAAAAAACCTGAATCTGTTCTGGTGGTGATTTTCTGCCAGATAACAAACCGTTGTCTTATGTTACAGCGCCAAGACGACCCATGTTTTTGGCAATCAGTAACAGGTAGTATGGAAAATAATGAGCTACCACGAGAAACAGCAATTCGTGAGGTTTTTGAAGAAACAGGCATTGATATTATAGGGCAAAATCTTGAGTTAATTGATGCAAAGTATTCCGTTGAATTTGAGATTTTCCCGCAATTTAGACATAAATATGCACCAGAAGTTAAGCTAAATAAAGAACATTGGTTTTATCTGCCTATTATTAATGAGATAATACCAGTACTTACTGAGCATTTAGATTATCAATGGTTAACAATTGATGAAGCAATCAATCTTACTTTATCTCCAAATAACAGTGAAGCTATTGGTAATATTCACAATTTGATTAAATCTAATTAAGAGGTTTGAAAATGAAATTAAGCCTATATGCCGTTGCGTTGTCCTGCTTATGTTTTTTTGTACCAACTTGTAATGCCGATATAAATATAACAAAGTGTCAACCTAATCAAAATGATTATATTATTTTTGATGAGTATGACGTTAAAATATCAGAGAAGATAATTGATTATAAATTACATGATCAACCTGAAAAACGTGAAAATAGTATTATTCAGATATTTGCTAATGAAAATAGTGATGATCGAAATGACTGGATAGCCTCGTTTCTATTTGATGATCAATCTGAACAATTTTTATTTTATCAAGCTGAGCAAGATAAATTTATTGAAATCGATAAAAAACAATTTGATGCCTTATTACCTAAAATAGTTGAGTGTAATCAAAATAAACAAGTACCTATATATAGTGAAAACTTTGATGCAGACTAGTTAAATATCAAAGCTACATTAGTATTAAGTATTAAAAATGATTTTAGGATTTGGTTAACTAAAGACTATTAAGTAACAGGGAGTAGTAATAAATGAATTTTTCAAATTTTAGAGATTTTTTAGATTATCTTGAACAACAAGGTGAATTAAAAAAAATTACTTTTCCTGTTAATCCTTATCTCGAAATGACCGAAATTGCTGATCGTGTTTTACGTAATGGAGGCCCTGCTTTATTATTCGAAAATCCGATTGGTTATGATATGCCTGTTTTATGTAATTTGTTTGGTACCGCTAAACGTGTTGCAATGGGAATGGGGCGTGAAGATACTTCAGCTTTGCGTGAAATTGGTGAGTTATTGGCATTTTTACGTGAACCGGAACCCCCTAAGGGCATACGGCAATTTTTTAATGTATTACCTAAGTATAAACAAGTACTAAATATGCCTGTCAAACATCGTTCTTCAGCACCATGCCAAGAGGTGATTTTTAAGGATGATGAGGTGGATTTGACTCGCTTACCTATTATGCATTGCTGGCCCGATGATGTAGCACCTCTGTTATCATGGGGACTGACTATTACTAAAGGCCCTTATAAAGATCGACAAAATGTGGGCATTTATCGCCTGCAACTTTTAGGAAAAAATAAATTGATCATGCGCTGGCTTTCACATCGTGGTGGTGCACTTGATTTTGCCGAATGGCAACAAGCACACCCAAACGAAAGATTTCCAGTTAGTATTGCTATTGGAGCTGATCCAGCAACCATTTTAGGTGCAGTGACACCAGTGCCAGATACTCTACCTGAATATGCTTTTTCTGGATTATTACGTGGTAGCCGAACAGAGGTAGTCAAATCGTTATCGAATGATTTAGAAGTTCCAGCTAGTGCAGAGATAATTCTTGAAGGTTATATTGATCCTAATGAGTTAGCATCAGAAGGTCCGTATGGTGATCACACAGGTTATTATAATGAAGTTGAGCAATTTTCCGTATTTACCGTAACGCACTTAACTCGCCGGAAAGATGCGATTTATCACTCAACTTATACAGGTAGACCACCAGATGAACCCGCAATCATGGGACTTGCTTTGAATGAAGTTTTTATTCCAATTTTACAAAAGCAGTTTCCTGAAATTGTTGATTTTTATTTACCGCCAGAAGGATGTTCATACCGTATTGCGATTGTTACTATTAAAAAGCAATATCCAGGTCATGCTAAACGAGTTATGATGGGAATTTGGTCGTATTTAAGGCAATTTATGTATACCAAATTTGTAATTGTCTGTGATGATGATATTAATGCACGTGACTGGAAAGATGTAATGTGGGCTATTTCGACACGTATGGATCCTCATCGGGATACGACTTTTATTGATAATACACCGATCGATTATTTAGACTTTGCTTCACCTGTATCAGGATTAGGATCTAAAATGGGTTTAGATGCTACCAATAAATGGCCAGGTGAAACAAATCGTGAATGGGGAAAGATAATTAAGAAAGATCCAAAAGTCATTGCCCATATTGACGAAATTTGGGATGAGTTAGGTTTATAGAATTATCTTTAATCAATATTAATTGTATAAATAAAATAGTCCAAATAAGAATTAAACAAAAACTATTCCCTTATATTGCATTTATGTATAATTATTAAAATTGCTATAATAATTAAAAAATATGAAAAAAATTCAAATATTGTTAGTACTATTGTTATCTATTTCTTATAGTGCAATGGCTACAAATTATAAGACGCAATCAGATGATACTCAATTAAAGCTTAAAGCGTCAGATTCATTGCTCCCTTCTTTACGTTTGTCTGCAGAAAAAGGGAACTCAGAAGCTCAGTACTCATTAGGAAATATTTATAAACAAGGATTAGGTGTTGAGGTTAGTGATGTTCGAGCTTTTTTCTGGTATAAAAAAGCGGCTGAACAAGGGCTTGCCAAAGCACAAAATAATTTAGCATTTATGTACCAAAGTGGTTTAGGTACTGAACCTGATTTAAATGAAGCATTTAAATATTTTAAATTAGCGGCAGATCAAAATTATGCATTAGCTAAATATAATTTAGCTTTAATGTATAAAGAAGGCAATGGAGTAGAAAAAAACATACCGACTGCGATTGATTATTTTACACAGGCTGGTGATGAAGGTATTTATGACGCTTATCTAAATCTTGGTATTATGTATTTTTTTGGTGATGGCGTAAAAGAAGATCGCATGACGGCAGCTGATTGGTTTAGTAAAGCAGCTAAAGATAATATTCCAGAAGCACAATATTATTTGGGGTTAATGTCTGAAAATGGCGATGGTTTAACCCAAGATTATGTGGCAGCTAGCTATTTTTATACACAAGCGGCAGAGCATGGCCATGTATTAGCGATGTACAATTTAGCAATTATGTATGTAACAGGTACAGGAACTAAACCGGACAATACGCAAGCGGCATATTGGTTCACTAAAGCCGCTGAAGCTGGTAATGCTGATGCTCAATATAATATTGGTGTGATGTATGATGTAGGTGGAGGAGTGCCTAAAAACGAGGAAAAAGCCGTTGAATGGTATCTAAAAGCTGCAGAGCAGGGAAGTGTTGATGCTCAATATAATTTAGGTGTTAAATATCTAGAAGGCGAAGGTACGGATAAAGATCAAGAGCGTGCTATTTATTGGTTTACTAAAGCTAGCGAGCAAGGAGATCAAGACGCTAAAGCTTATTTAGAACAATTATTACCGGAAAATTAAAAAAGGCATTAGCCTTTTTTAATTTATCCAGAGTTTCTCATACCCGCTGCGATTCCTGAGATGGTGATCATTAGCCCTTGTTCAACTATGATGTTTTCATTATTATTATCATTATCGTTGTTTTTTCGTGAACGACTCAGTAACTCTACTTGTAACAAGTTTAATGGCTCAATATAAGTATTACGTAAGGCCACCGACTGCGCTATCCAAGGTAAATCAGCCATTAGGCTAATATCATCAGTAATAGTTAATACTGTATTGATATCTTGGGTTAGCAAATTTCTTAATTCTTCACCTAATGGCCATAATGCAGGATCGACTAAACGTTGTTCGTAATATTGGTGAATATTTGGTGCAGATTTTGCGTAAACCATTTCAAGCATACCTAATCGGGCATTAAAGAAAGGCCAATTGTGGTACATCTCTTTAAGAATGTTTTGTCTGCCTTCTCCAATAACAGCTCTAAGTGCACTACCTGCTCCGAGCCAAGATGGCACCATTAAACGGTTTTGTGTCCAAGCAAAAATCCAAGGAATAGCACGTAAACTTTCAATCCCTCCACCTGTTCGGCGTTTTTGTGGTCTTGAGCCTAGTGGTAATCTGGCTAATTCAACCTCTGGTGTTACTGCTCTAAAATAATCAACAAATTCAGCTCGTTCTCGTACATAACTACGATAACAATGGCATGAAATTTCTGACATTTCATCCATAATATTGCGCCATTCCTGTTTAGGTGCTGGTGGTGGTAATAAGTTGGCTTGTAAAATAGCAGAAGTATAAAGCATAAGACTACTAAGAGCCACTTCTGGTAGACCAAGTTTAAAGCGGATCATTTCACCTTGTTCAGTAACTCTAAGTCCTCCTTTTAATGATCCTGGTGGTTGCGAAAGCAGTGCGGCATGAGCTGGTGCGCCCCCTCGACCAATTGATCCTCCTCGTCCATGAAATAACACTAAATTGATATTATATTTTTCAAATAAATTAACTAATTCCTCTTGTGACCGATATTGTGCCCAAGACGCGGAAAAAGTACCTGCATCTTTAGCCGAATCAGAATAACCTATCATTACCATCTGTTTACCTTGAATTTTATTGTAATACCAAGGGATATCCAGTAGTTTTTGCATGACTGATTTAGCATTATTTAAGTCTTCTAGAGTTTCAAATAACGGTACTATGGGAATGTGTTTGTGGCAGTCAACGATTTTTAATAATAAATAGACCGCTAAAATATCAGAAGGGGCTTTAGCCATTGATATTACGTAAGAGGCAATTGATTCTTCGCCCGCTTTCTTTATTACACGACAAGTATCTAATACTTCTTGAACCATTTGATCTGGTTGCCAACTGTAAGGTAATAATGGTCGATTTGATTGTAATTCTGCTAATAAAAACGCTTGTTTTTCTTCTTCAGACCATTGAGCATAGCTACCTAAGTTAAGTTCTTTGGTTAATGCGTCAAGCGCTTCTGTATGTACTGAACTGTCTTGACGGATATCTAATCTGACTAATTGTAACCCAAAGCTTTTTATACGACGCAGTGTATCTAACAATGGTCCATGAGCAATTGTTGACATTCCATTGTCAATTAACGATTCATAACATACATAAAGCGGATTCCACAACTGCTCATTTTTAATCAAAATATCGCAAGGCGCTAATATAGGTTCATTATTCAATAAAGCTTCAATATAGTTGTGAGTTTTGATTAAACGTGTTCGTAACTGCTTCATTACAGCTCGATATGGCTCTGAAACGTTTTTGTTTTTTTCATCTAACAGTTCAATGACCGAATTACTGCATTCCGTCATTGAAAGTTCACGAACAAGTATTTGAATATCTGCTAAAAATAACTCAATTGCCTTTAATCTGGCTTGTAACATGACTTTTTCAGTTACTTTTGCTGTGACATTTGGGTTACCATCACGATCACCCCCCATCCATGAGGTAAATTTAATAGGGACATTATCAACGGATAATTGTTCATCAAACGCATCAACTAACTGATCATTAAGTTCACGTAAGAATAGAGGTACCCCATTCCATAGACTATCTTCAATGACTGAGAATCCCCATTTTGCTTCATCAATTGGAGTAGGTCGTTTTTTACGTATTTCGTCAGTATACCAAGCCTGACAAACTAACTGCTTCAAACGTCGCATAATACGCTCAATTTCGTAGTCAGCTAAATCATCATGGTCCAGTTGTGATAGACAGTTATTTATAGCAGTATAAGTATTAATCATCGTTCGGCGATTAATTTCGGTCGGATGTGCGGTTAACACTAATTCAATTGACAAATCATTAATTTCTTTTGTAATAGTTTGATTTGAAAAATTAAGGTTTTTTAGTGTGCTAAATAATTCGGTCATTTTTTTAGGACTACTAGAAGCTTCCCCATGGGGTGAAATACCATAATACTCAGCGGCTGTATTGACCAAATTCAAAAACTGATTGAATGCCCGTGCAACGTGTAATAAATCGTCATCATTAAGGTTTTCTATTAATTTAAGTAACTCATTATGAGCTTGAGTATCTCCTTGTTGAGCTGATTTTGATAATTGTCTTACCATTTCAACTAAATCAAATGTTTCATTACCGGTAGCACGTTTGATTGCGTTCCCTAGTAAAGTACCTAACATATTGACATTACTTCTCATTGATGAGTATTGGTTATTCATGATTTTCTCGTCTTCGATTTTATTATGCCTAAGCACCTTTAAGCTGTATGAATCAAAATGACAATTTAATGGGATAGGTATAATGTTGATTAATGTGCATAAGTTATACTTTATTACAATTTGATTTTGAATTTAAATAATAAAATTTTATGGTTTTTATTTGTTTTAGTTGTTTTAATTATATCTATCATGAAAAATTAGACTTCGAATGTTTATTCGATATTAGAAATATTCATTAGAAAACTTATTTAACAGGATTATTTTTTATGAATACAGTGGTAAACTGTATCTTGATATCATTTGGGTATATACTAGCTATATTATGAATACACATTGGATTATTTAATGATTGCTGTTTTTTATATCGCGTCGATTATTGCTGTCGTTGCTAGTATAAAAGTAATTAGTAGTTTACGTGTTGATAAAGCAATTTTATATCTTGTTATTTCACTTTTTGCTTCAGCATTAATATTTATTCTACTTAATACATATTATTCAGCTATTTTATATATTTTACTGTTTATTGGTGGATCGGTAACTCTTTTTTTACTTGTCGCTTCAATTTTGAAAATTAAAGATGATAATGTTGAAAACCACAAGCAAGGAATTAGTCCTAAAATCTGGTTAGGTCCACTTGTCTTAGCATTTGTATTATTAGTCGCCCTAATTTATAGTGTAGTAAGTACTGACTATTCAGAACTGAAAGAGTCTCATGAATTAATGCATGAAATGTCTAAATATGCATACATTTTGATAGCTGAATTGGCACTGTTTTTACTATTGGGCGCAGTTGTGATTGCTTATCATTTTATGCATCGGCTTATGTTGGAGAAATAATATGATTCCACTCATACATAGTCTTATTCTTGCTTCTATTTTATTTGTGATTGGTTTGTTAGGAATAATGATTCGACGCCATTTCTATTTTTTATTACTTAGTCTTATTATTATGAATAATGGGGTTATAGTTGCGTTGTTTGCAGCAAGTAGCTATTGGCAACAATCTGATGGGCAAGTACTTGCTATTTTAGCAGTAATAACTGCCTTAGCCGAAGTTTGTGTCGGTCTTGCATTGATGATAAAACTATTTTACCGTCGAAAAACATTTAATATTGACTCATTGAGTGAAATGAAAGGATGAATTTACTTTATTTAACTATTATTGTTCCCTTATTTTCTTTTTTAGTATTGGTGAGCTTGGGAAGACATATCAGATCAATTAATGTGATAATTATTGGTATTACTACTATGCTGATAATAGCATTAATTACTGTATTTTCTTGTATCGATTTTAGTTCAAATACAGTACCTGATATGACCTTAGTTTACACTCGACCACTGTGGAATTGGTTTTCGGTAGGTGACTTTTCAGTACCTATTTCCTTAACCTTGGATGGATTATCATTAACCTTTTTAGCGTTGATTTCATTTTTTGGTTTTTGGGTATATTTTTTTGCAGCTTGTGATTTAACTTCAAAAAAAGATATTTATACCTTTTATGCTTACAGTAATTTATTAATTGCTAGCATATTAACTATAATATTGGTCAATAATTTGTTTGTTATGCTAATGGGTTGGGAAGGTTTGAGTATAAGTGCTTACTTGCTCATTGGTATTTACTATAAACAGCCTCGTAATGGTTATGCTGCAGTTAGAGCATTTGTGATTATGCATTTAACTGATATTTTTCTAATTATTGGTATATTTTTACTGTATCAAACTCTAGAAACATTAAATATCCGTGACGTTTTGACGCAAGCACATGATAATTTGGCTGTTGATTCTGATATCATATTTTGGATTACTCTAATGCTATTTCTTGGGGCAATGGGCAAGTCGGCATTATTTCCTATGCATTCATGGTTTGCTGAAACAACATTAGCTCCAATGCCTGCGATGGCTTTATTGCAATCTTCAACAGTAATTTTAGCTGGTGTGTATTTAGTTTTAAGACTTAGTGATTTGTTTATGATGTCGAGCGATGTTCTTGCTATTATAGCAATGATTTCATCATTGACTATATTATTTGCTAGCACCATTGCATTAGTGCAGTATGATATTAAACGAATTGTTACATATATTAATTTAACGCAAATTAGCTATTTATTTTATGCTTTTTCAACAAAAAGTTGGAGTTTATCTCTTAATTGCTTAATTAATTATGTCGTAACAAGCACATTGCTAATTTTAGCTTCATCTATTTTAATTAAGAAATGTCAAGGTGAACGAGATATCAGTAAACTAGGTGGTCTAATTAAAACGTTTCCGATGTTATATGCGATATTTTTGTTAATCATGCTATCACTTAGTGCTATGCCTTGGGTTTCATCATCATTTTATATTAAAGGCGATATCATATTGGGTTTAATGACTCAAGATAAATTGATATTAGGAACCATTGGTTTGTTTGGTATTTTACTTTCTAGTTTGGGTATTTGGCGCTTAATTTCAATGGTTTTTTATCGTAAACAAAAACAGTATGATTTTACTAAAACCAAGTGGTTAAGTTATTTACCAATTTTCATCTTATTAATATTTACTACAGCTTTATTTATCTATTTCCCATTACCAACTCAAGGTATTATTCCGATAGCTGAGTTAGATACTAATGGGCAGTTACCTTTTCAGCTACTGCTAGCAGCAGTGACTGGATTGAGTTTTTTGATTGCTTATATTTTATATGCTCATCCAAATAGCGAAGTACAAGAAATTCTAAATACACCAATGGTTAAATTCCTTTTACGTTTATGTAATAGTGATTGGCATTATGATTATTTATTGCATACTTTATTTGTTAAACCTTATGTCTATTTAGCCCATTTTTTGAAAAAAGATCCACTAGCTTTTTGGGATAATTGGATAATGAGGGGGATCAAAAAAGTAAACGCGTTCACCGTTGATCTAGAAAATGGGCAAATTCGGTGGTATATGGTTTCGATGGTTATAGGTAGCATTTTCATATTAATGCTACTGATTTTTATTTAATAAAGGTGTAATCATTCATGTTATTATGGCTCGTTTTTTTACCTGTAATAGGCGGATTTATTGGTTGGTTATGCCATGTATGTTTACAAAGAGGCGTTGTTTCTGTCAATGTACAAATGCGTTGGTCAAAATTACCAATAATTGTAGCTTTTATTACTATTTTTCTTACATTGTTGATGTCAATATTATTATGGATAGATGCTATAAATATATTAAATCAAGGGGGAAATTGGGTAAAAGAAGTTAATCTAGAATGGATCCCTTTATTAGGCATTCATTTTCATCTTGTCTTAGATGGTTTATCTATGGTTGTTATTACCTCAACCTTATTTATTGTATTATTGACTATTATCTATTCTAGTAAAGAAAGCTTAAACAATCTTGGCCTATTTTACTTATGTCTATTATTTATGACATCGGCAATCATGATGTTATTTGTAATCACTGACTTATTTTTAATGTTTTTCTTTTGGGAAGCTGTAGCAATCCCTATCTATTTTTTAATCTCCTTATGGGGACGACGAGATTCAAGTTCGCAATTGCGTTTTAATGGTGCAAGTAAATTCCTGATTTATACTCAAGTGAGCAGTTTACTTATGCTAATTTCGATAGTTTCATTAGCTTTGATTAACTGGAATTTAACAGGACATTGGACGTTTGATTATCAAGAATTAACCAAAACACCAATTTCAAGTTATACCGAATTTTTAATTATGCTAGGATTTTTAGCTGCTTTTATCGTTCGCATACCATTTGTTCCATTTCATGGTTGGTTTATTGAAGCTCATATCGAATCTTCAACAACTGGCTCAATGATGATTAGTGGATTATTACTTAACACAGCTGCATTTGGTTTATTGCGTTTTGTTATACCACTATTTCCTAATGCATCAATCATTATTATGCCGTTAATGTTAGCATTTGCACTACTTACGGTTGTTTATGCTGCTTTACTTGCTTTTAACCAAACTGATATTAAAAAGCTAATAGCTTATATTCATATTGCTTTAATGGGTTTTGTAACTGCAATGATCTATAGTGGTTCTGTTCTTGCTTATCAAGGTGTGGTTATTCAAATGATAGCCATCAATTTAGCAATCGTCGGCATGTTTATAATTAGTGGATTATTAGTTGAATGTTATTCAACGCGAAACATAAATCAATTTGTTGGGCTTAAAGAAAGAGTGCCTTATTTATCTTCTTTTACTCTGTTTTTTATATTGGCAGTGTTAGGCATTCCCGGTACGGCTAATTTTATTGGGAATTATATGATGTTGCTTGGTAGTTATAATGCTTTTTCCTATTATACAATTTTACTAGTAATTGGTTTATTATTACTGTCCATTTCGTTTATTGTACGTATACAACCAATTTTTTATGGTGTAGTTGATAAAGGAGCTGCAACAAAATGCCGGCTTAGTAAGAAAGATCTTTTATTATTATCAACTATTTTAAGTGTACTTATTTTTATCGGTTTATATCCTCAAGTGGTTTTAGATATGTCTTATTCTGTCGTGAATCAAACACAACAATACATAACCACAGAGCGGGTAGGGGAGTAATAACCTATGATAGCTTTATCACCCATTCTTGTATTAAGTCTAGCCATCATCGTTTTTTTAGCTTTACTATTTGCTTTTAAATTAAGTACCAAAGGATGTGCTATTTTAACAGTATGCGGATTAACCTGTGCTTTAATTTGCTCTGTGATGGTTGGATATAAAATTTCTTTTAGCACTCAAGCTATTACTAATATCAGCAGTGATAATATGCAAATATCAGCATCGATTTCGGAGTCCGCTAAAGAACAAACTCGATCGAGTGAAGAAACTATTGCAATTGATACGGTGTCTACAGAAACGACCGAATCATCTAATGAAGATGAAACTATAAATATTGATAGTAATACCGAAAATAATAGCATTGACAATAAAAATATCGATATTAATTCTAATGTTGTGAATAATTCGAATATTGATGACGAGTCAACAGATGAGTGGAAAGCACACCATATCACAGCTCTATTTACTTGTGATGGCTATGGGCTACTTTACACCAGTTTGATTTTAATGATATCTATTTCCGTTGCATGTTTTGCTTATCGCTGGTTTAAACAAGAACAGAATCATCATGGATTATTTTATTTAATTTTACTTTTCATGGCATTAGGTGGTGTAACACTTGTTTACTCAAGCCATTTAATTGCATTTTTTATTGGGATCGAACTGTTATCTATTCCATTTGTTGGATTAATTGGTTATCAATATACGCAGACTCATTCGTTGGAAGCAGCAGTTAAATACATGATTTTATCTGCTATCGCCAGCGTGTTTTTATTAATGGGGATTGCTTTTTATTATGCAACTACCGGAGAACTCACTTTTAGTGGCTTAAGCTATCAACTCTCAACAATGTCTTATCCAAGTTTATTATTATTGATAGGTGTATGCTTAATGCTAGTCGGCATTGGTTTTAAATTATCTCTTGTACCATTTCAACTTTGGTTACCAGATGTTTATCAAGGTGCACCAACAATAGTCGCCTTATTATTATCAACAGTCGGAAAAGTTGCAATTTTTTGTGCTATAGCAAGACTATTTTTATTGGCACCTATTGTTAACAATGAAACTATTCGTATTATTTTAGTTATTATGGCGTTTTGCTCTATTTTGTGGGGCAACTTATTGGCGCTAATGCAAAGTAGTTTAAAGCGACTATTAGCTTATTCATCAATAGCACATTTTGGTTATTTATTAACGGCTTTAATAGCTGTGCAATATCAAGTATTAGCATTAGAAACTATTGGTGTTTATCTAATTGGCTATATTTTAGCTAATATCTGTATTTTAGGCGCGATCAGTTTAGATTCACACTCTGATGAACTTCAAGATCATGAAAACGAAATTGACCTATCAGGACTATTTTGGCGAAGGCCAATCCTAGCATTAGCCATGGGAGTTGGACTTTTATCTTTAGCGGGAACTCCCTTAACTGCGGGATTTGTTGGACGATTTTTACTGGTGTTATTAGGTGTAACAGCCGAATTATGGTGGTTAGTCGCTGCCGTTGTTATTGGCAGTGCATTAGGTCTTTACTTCTATGCTCGCTTAATTATAAACCTTTATATAAGACCTGTTTGTCGTGATGATCTAATATCAAGCAAATCTTCAATTAAATTAAAATGGACTGATATTAGAATAAGTGAATTAATCATTGTGTTATGTGCCTTATTGACGATGCTTTGTGGAATATACCCTAAATGGCTATTTAATTTAGTTAGTATGGCGCAATATTTGGCAACCTAATTAACATTTATCTGCCACATCGTTTTATTGGTGGAATTATATCAACCTAGGTAGTATTGAATGCTTTGTTTTTATACTAGAACGCATAGTTACCTGAAACTTTTTGACAAGAAATAGTTAATAATAGCTTAATTTATTATGTTATAATTCCGACCTTTAAAATTTATTTTAATCAAGAGGACCAATATGGACTTTTTAATCTCTAATGCTTATGCTACTGATGGGCAAGCCCCTGGAAGCAATCTTTATTTTTTTATCATGTTAGTAGTTTTTGGGCTATTTTTCTACTTTATGATTATGCGACCTCAGCAAAAACGTGCTAAAGCACATCGTGATTTAATGGCATCAATTTCAAAAGGTGATGAAGTATTAACTAACGGTGGACTTATTGGGCGCGTATCAAAAGTTAACGAAAATGGTTACATTGCGTTAGAATTAAATGATACGACTGAAGTTGTGATCAAACGTGACTTTATTACATCAGTCTTACCAAAAGGGACAATGAAATCACTATAATAGAGATAGTATTTATTAGCTATTATTGTTCATTGTATTAATTACCTAATACCACAAGAGAATATGTCGTGTTAAACCGTTATCCTTTGTGGAAGTACATTATGTTGGTCGTTGTAATTTGCCTCGGCCTTCTTTATGCACTTCCAAATATTTATGGTGAAGATCCTGCTATACAAATTTCAGGATCAGATACAGCTGAAATTAACGTTGCTACGCAAGATAAAATCAAAAAACTTTTAACTGATAATCATATCAAACCAAAATCACTGGTTTACGAAAATAAGTCCATTTTAATTCGTCTTGGTGATAACGATACGCAGCTTAAAGCAAAAGAAATTATATCAGAAGCATTAGGTGAGCAGTATATCGTTGCATTAAATTTAGCTCCAGCAACACCAACTTGGCTTACGGTGTTAGGTGCTGAACCAATGAAGCTTGGTCTCGATTTACGTGGTGGTGTTCACTTTTTAATGGAAGTCGATATGACAACCGCATTAAGTAAACTCACTGAACAATCCATTGAAAACATAAAAACCGAATTTACTAATAGCAAACTAAATTATAAAACGATCAGTAAAGATAGTAATCAGCAAATTTTAATACAATTTGATAATACTGAAGATCGCAATAAAGCTATCACTAAGATCAACGGTATACAAGATTTCAAAGTTGTTTCTCAAAGTGATAATGCTATTGTAATTAATGTTAGTGAACAACGGTTACAACAAGCCAAAAATGATGCTGTACAACAAAACACTACAATTTTACGAAATCGTGTTAATCAGTTGGGTGTAGCTGAACCAATTGTTCAACGCCAAGGAGCAGATCGTATAGTTGTTGAATTACCTGGTATACAAGACACAGCATTAGCTAAACGTATTTTGGGAGCAACGGCAACACTTGAATTTAGACAAGTTAATGAAGAAAGCTCTCCTAACTTGCCAGCTATCTTAAAGGGTGATATGCGTGTTCCTTATGGCTCAGAAATTAAATATATGGAGAACGGTCGTCCAGTACTACTTTATAAGCGTATTGTATTAACAGGGGATCATATAACTGATTCTTCATATCGTGTTAATCAATATGGCCAACCCGAAGTTGCAATCACTCTTGATGGCTCGGGGGGTAAAAGAATGTTTGATTTTACCCAAAAAAATCTTCATAAAGCAATGGCAACCTTGTTTGTTGAATACAAAGATACTGGTAAACGTGATGAAAACGACAAACCAATTCTTGAAAAACAAGAACGTGTTATCAATGTAGCAACGATTCAAGGTATTTTTAGTGACCGTTTTCAGGTAACCGGTATTGGTAATATTGATGAAGCTAAAAATTTATCATTATTATTACGTGCAGGGGCTTTAATTGCTCCGATTCAAATCATTGAAGAGCGCACTGTTGGACCATCAATGGGGCAAGAAAATATAACTCAAGGGTTAGAATCTTGCGCATGGGGTTTAGTGATTTCAGTCATTTTTATGTTAGTGATGTATCGTCTGTTTGGCGTATTTGCTAGCCTTGCATTAGTTGCTAACTTAATTTTAATTGTTGGTGCAATGTCTTTACTTCCTGGAGCAACGTTAAGCATGCCAGGTATTGCGGGTATTGTGTTAACCGTTGGCATGGCTGTTGATGCCAACGTACTGATTAATGAAAGAATAAAAGAAGAACTTAGCAATGGACGCAGTGTTCAGCATGCAATTAATGAAGGGTATGCTGGTGCTTGGAGCAGTATTTTTGACGCCAACCTAACAACATTAATTACAGCTGTTATTCTTTATGCTGTTGGTACAGGCTCAATTAAAGGCTTTGCCATTACATTAGGCATCGGTATTGTAACATCAATGTTTACATCGATTGTTGGTACTCGCGCATTAGCCAATCTTATTTATGGCGGACGCCGTGTTAATAAGTTATCAATTTAGAGGTTTATTGTGGTTATTAATAAAAAAGAAAATCATGATGTTAGAGATTTAAATCATGGTCGCAGAGTCCTCGACTTTTTAAAATTTGGCTTTATTGCTTTTGTTATTTCAATGTTATTGGTAGTTGCATCGTTTGTGGTTATTTTTGTTAAAGGATTTAATCTAGGACAAGACTTCACTGGCGGTACGACAGTAGAACTCACAGTAACAAAAGTGGTTAACCTTGATGACCTTCGTAACAGTTTACGCGACGCTGGCTATCATGAGCCGATAGTGCAATATTATGGTAGCAGTAAAGATATCATTATTCGATTACCTTCAGCTAAACAAGAAGATGGCAGTACGTCATCAGCTATTGATAATGCACTAGGTACAAAAATTTCCAATTTAATACATAAAGATATTGATGCCGATGCTCAAATCAAACGTATTGAATTTGTAGGACCAACAGTAGGCTCTGAACTTGCCCAAGATGGTATATTGGCAATCTGTGCCGCATTAGTGTGTATTCTAATCTATATTGCCTTTCGTTTTGAATGGCGATTTGGTACTGGTGCGGTTGTTGCCTTAGCGCATGATGTTATCATCACCGCAGGTTATCTATCATTATTTGAACGAGAACTAGATTTAACTATCATTGCTGCAATGTTATCGATAATTGGTTATTCGCTCAATGATACCATTGTAGTTTTCGACCGAATTCGTGAGAATTTTAGAAAGATTCGACGAGCAGATCCTTACGATGTTATCAACATCTCGTTAACACAAACATTGCACCGTACTTTGATGACGTCAGGTACAACCCTTGCAGTGGTCGTTATTCTTTATATTTTCGGTGGTTCAATGTTAAAAGGTTTCTCTGAAACATTAGGCGTTGGTATTGTGCTTGGTACAATCTCATCAATTTATGTAGCGGCTTATATGTCACTCAAATTAGGCGTAAAACGTGAACACTTTATGCCCCCTAAAATTGAAGCAGAAGGGGCAGATCAACCTTCAATATTGCGTTAATTATGTGAACTCTGCCATTAATTGGCAGAGTTTCATTAGACTGTTTTTCAAACAAATAGTACCAAACTAATTGACACTTATCGTTTAGTTGCATATTATTAGCCACAGTTTTATCCCTTTCATTTGGGGCCATAGCTCAGCTGGGAGAGCGCAACGCTGGCAGCGTTGAGGTCAGGGGTTCGATCCCCCTTGGCTCCACCAATTCAATATTCTGTAAGATCCTTTAAAACCCATTAAAATACAAAAAATCTGTAAATCCTTTACTAGAAGGATATAAACAAAATTTTCAGTTATATTATCGTGTTATTGGGCGGTATCAATGTAAAACGAAATTGATTTAATAAATAAAAAATCAATTAATTATTAAATATCTCCAAATATTAAACTCAATTCTATTAAAAGCGCACAATCAATTTTGTATATATAAATATAGTGCAACGATGACACCTACTAAGTGATACTTTTGTGTATAATCTAATAGTGATAGGATATAAAAAGTTAAATAAACAAAAGGTATAAAATCGTGACTTATAAACCTACCCAAGCGCCAAACAAATGTGAGAATATGAACCACATTCGTGCCGAAATAGATCAGATTGACCATTCCATAATTAAATTGTTTGCTACACGCTTTGAATACGTCAAAGCTGCCAGTAAGTTCAAAAAAAATACTACTGATGTACAAGCTAAAGAACGTTTTGACAGTATGCTACGAAAGCAATGGTCGAATGAATTAGGGCTTAATGGTGAAGTAATCAAAGATCTATATGCAAATCTAGTACGATATTTTATCGATGAAGAATTGAAATATTTCAAAAACAAAAATAAATAAAAACAGAAATTTTATTAAAAATAGTT
>NZ_LZHR01000053.1:0-458 GCF_001690675.1 Gilliamella sp. Occ4-3 | reverse complement strand
TTTTTAGTAAAAATATAATTAGTGCGCTACTGATGAGTAATGCAATGATGGTTAGTTTTTTTGTCATGATTATTGCCTATTAATAACCCCATGATTTACATTTATAAAACATATCCGCCACTCTGGCCGCCCGTCAAACGTAGCTCACCATCAGGCCCAAAACTGTAATAATGTACGCCTATAGTGCTCTCCCCCAATACGGCTTCCTCTAAACCGCCATAGCCTTTATATAGACTATAAATATCTTTATTTTTTATCCAGTTTGGGACGTTTTCCATATGGTAATAAAAAGTCACCATTCTCATCCCTTGCATTTGATCATCAACCTCATCAATTTTTTCAACCACCACTTTGCCAAAACAGAAATTTGTTCCCCCCCACCATTTTTTATCAAGATATTTACGCCCTTCATCCGTTAAATTATAGCGGTATAGTGGCTTGTCGCCATCGTGACCGAC
>NZ_LZHR01000052.1:0-13473 GCF_001690675.1 Gilliamella sp. Occ4-3 | reverse complement strand
TTATAAATAAAATTTATTTTTCTTTACCAATTAAATTTTCTTTTATTGGCTCCAACAAATCACGAATCCAAAACAGTGTAATATCCTTATCTCTTTCTGTTAGATGTTCGGATTCTGTTATAACACGGATCAGCAATTCAGCTCTTTCTACTTTTTTTGCTTTTTCTAATTCGTCCATATCCAATTCCTTTTCACTGCTTTTTTATACAGTATATTTGCGCGGTAAATTTAAGCAAGAAAAATTTGAAAATTTGTGATTAATATCTAACCAACTAATTAAATATATAAAATATTATAAATTAATGAAGGTTATGTATCATATAACGGTATAGATTCCTGAAAGTTTTTTACAGTCGTTATCAAATTTGGACTAAAAATCAAACTCAACAAAATCATTTTTAATCGGCTTTTTAAATCGGCTTGGCGAATTGCTAACGATGAGATGCACACCGTCTAAAGTGTTGTCTAATTTTAACCACTGATTTTCACTAATTTTTAAACTCTCTCGTAAATAAAGCCTGTTTATGGTGAAATTATCATCAGGCAAGCCGATTATTTTTAATTGTTTTCTAATTTCTTCACGCTGATCTTCCTGTGGTGATTTTTTAACCTGCGTACAGTTATTGACAGAACTCCAAGGCGTGCGTGCCGCACGTTTTTTAAGGTCAAGGTCCTTGTTTTTTTCTTTCTTAACTATTTTCCATTTAATCAGTCTGGTGCAAATAAACGAAGCTAGCCCTGACAGCGGTGAAAATACACCTTTTATTTTTTTAATGGTTTCTTCATATTGATTTAGTTCTTCTTCATAAGATAGCCTAACTTTTAAATCTTTGCGCAAAACCATTGGACCACCTTGGTGATTAGTATATGCGGCCCAGTCGCCAACATCAGCGGACGCTAAAACAGGATCGATAATTTTATCTTCCACTTTTTGGCTTTTTAATCTTCGTAGTTCTCGCCAAACGGTGACAGGTGCGCCTCCTAATTGTTGGAATTGGCGTATTTTCCAACGGCTTGCCCATGCAGTAACGGCTTTAGATGTTTCTTTTAAGTTTTCACCAGTTTCATCATCTACTTCATTATCCAACGCATAACCGTCAATATTTTTAGAAATATATTTAGCGATGTAGCCAGTTGCTGAGCCTTTTTCTTTATCGATCATGGTAAATTCAAAGCGGTTTTTTGCGGCACCTTTTTCTTGTCCGTCTTCATCCATGGCATAGATCCACATTACTTTAAAAGCTGTTTGTAAATCTTCGGGACGCATAAAAACTAAAATATGCCAATGCGGTGTACCGTCGTGATGAGGTTCTGCAACACGGAAGCCAAAAAACTTAATATCCTCACGATTAAGCTTTGCTCGAATCCTTGACCATACTTTACACAAATAGGCTTGAGTTTCACGTGGATTATTACCTTGCCAATTTTCGACAAATCCGCCTTTTGAGTAGGTACTATGATATTTTGAAGGAGCTGTTAATGTAATAAATGCACCGGTATAACCCATTTCATCAGCCAAATCTTCAAAGCCCCGCATTCGAGTCATTAGCTCAGCACGACGAATAGCTGGATTGGAAATCGATTTATATACCTGCAAATCAAGTGCTATTTGTTCGCCAGTTTCTTGATTTTCAATTGCCATTTGTTCTAAATATTTTTTGTTGCGTCGCTTTTGTTCTTTCCATTCTGATTGGCAAGATTGACTGGCATACGGGGTAGCTTTCTTTTGTACTTGCCCAACGGCAATAGCCAAATGTTCATGTTGGAAATCTCGACGAATTTTTAACTTGTTATACCACCAATCCTCATTGGTTAATTTTGCCAACGCTCTGACAATATTTTCATTGGTTAACTTTCCATTTTTATAATCGGCAAAGTAGGGCGGTACGATATTGATGCCGTCTAGTTCATTTAAAACAGATTTATAAAGTTGATACTCAAGCCCAAGCTGATTAACCTCATTGGCAGATAAACAAAACTCATGATCAGCTAATAATTGTTGTATAAGTTTATCTATGTAACGGGCAATTTCGACACTAAGTTCAGCGATTCGCTCTCTGCCAAATGTGGGCAAGCTCTCAAACTCAGCAGAAAAGTTAATAGATAGTGCGCTTGGTTTAATAAATTCATATTGTTTATTAACCAAATCAAGCCTTGATTTAATATTACCGCCAAGTGTTTTACGCAAAAATGTATTGGCGGATTTTCGGCTTTTTGTTCGAAATAGTTTGATGTATTCATTTGCAAAATAGCTACTTAAAAAGTCTGGCAAACCAGAAAAATAATTAGCCCTAAAATTATGATCTTCGGTATCTACTTGCCATAATTTTATTTCACTATATGAAAGCCCTTGTGGCATTTTAGGTGATAATGCATGTGGATTAACTGGCGTTCTGATAACTTCTTTATTTGGTAAAAACTTGCCGACTGTATCGTAAAAATCACGCATACCAGAAAGCAGGGCATATTTAACCCTGTGATTTAATGTTGGTAGGTTTTGCGTAATTGTGGTCATGTTACTTGCTACGTTTTTTATTACGATTTTTCCGTGCTACCCGGCGAGCTTTTGCTATACCAGTTGGCTTGTGTGCGGTTTTATTTTTGCCTTTGCCTTTTTTTAATTTCGACGGCTGCATAACGATCACTGAACGTTTCAAAGAGTTAGCAGCACGTAATAAATATTTACATATATAATTGAACACAGTTACACCCCCAATTTTGATGATGATTGTTAAAGCATGTCCGGCGTTAACACGCCAATGATCTCTTTTGCAGGCTTTCGGTTGCCGTTTGCCGCCACTGACCGCGGGGCGTCTATTGAGTGAAGTTTAAAACGGTGGAATATGTCACGCGTGGCGCTATTGTCGCAGTTTGAAATAATTGCGGTTGCGCCCCTTGAAACAGCGTCACACAAACACTTGGCTAATAGTTCAGTATCTGAGTAACAAAAACCTGACGGCGTATAACCAACAAAGCTATCTTTATGTTTAGTTAGATATGGCGGATCGCAATAGATAACCGATCCGGCACCAGCTAGCCCAATCGTTTGCGTGAAATCACAGCAGAGTAAAGAGACATCGGAATAAAGTAATTTATTACTAAAATTAATCATTTCTGCGCCCGGAAAATAAATATTTTTATGTTTTCCTTTCGGGACATTAAATTCCCCCTTTTTGTTATAACGGCACATCCCATTAAATCCGTGTCGATTTAGATAGATAAACTGAGCCGCTAACTTTACCGTTTCCCTGAATTTTGGGTGATTGAATTGACTTCGAATATCGTAAAAATCATTTTCTGTATCAAATAATTCTTTAGTTGTGTTGTATAGCATTGCTAAATCATCTTTTAGCCACGAATATGTATTGATTAAATCGTGATTAATATCAGCCAAGATATAGCTTTTAGCTGATACATTAATAAAAACATTGCCAGCACCAACAAACGGTTCAATGAATTGACAATCTTTGGGGAAATGGGGTAATAACTTATCTATAATTCGGCCTTTACCTCCCGGCCATTTCAGGAAAGATTTTTCAATATTCATTTATTTGTCCTTAATCCAGATGCATTCGGTTCTTATGATTGCTCCACGCTGTGACGCCGCTCTTGATTGTGCTTCTTTTTTTGTCCAGCCATTTAATATGTCGTTATATAACTCATTGTCATAGCCAGAAATGACAACTTTTCCAGATAATCCAATAATTTTGTTTAATAAAATTTCATGATCTGAAAAAGACATTTCATATTGATAGCCCTTGGTTGTTGTCCTAGTTTCGTGCAAATATGGCGGATCACAATAAAATAGAGTTGATGGAGTATCGTGTTTATCTAATAGTTCAATTGCTGGAATGTTTTCAATAATTACACCCTGTAACCGTTGAACAATTGATGATAAATTATTGGGTATATTTGCCCACACCGTGGCGTCTGTAGTTTTTCCTTTTTTAGTGCTACCGCTAAAACCAGAGTTTTTTTGATGAATTCCATTTGATGAAAACGACATAAACGAGCGAATTACTAACTGCGAAGCTTGAATTATTTCATCTGAGCAGTGGCAATAACATGCATTTAAATATTCATTGCGGTGAAACGGTGTTAACGAAATCAGTTTAATTAATTTGTCTGCAGATTGTTGATTGCGGAGCACTTTAAATAAGTTGAAAACAGAACTATCAATATCGTTATAAACTTCTCGTGATATCTTTTCTTTTTGTAATAAAACACTACCAGCACCGCCGAATGGCTCTACATAAATTTCATGTATTGTAAAATTCGATAAAATCCAAGGAGCTAGTCGAAACTTGCCACCAAAATATCGTAATAATGGATGTTTTATTTTTATTGCTTTTTCTACACACATTTTTTGAGCCTTAAAAGATTTGGGGCTGATTGCCCCCTTTTGTTTAATTGAAATATTTTTATTCGTTATATCTCGTGCTTACCTTTTGCTTCTGAAATTTGCTGACAATAAACACACAAACTACAACCTGGCACAGCTTCACGCCGTGCCTCTGGTATTGGCTCGCCGCATTCACAGCAATAAAGTGATGATTTGCCGGTGTAAACCTTTCTTTTTGCAATCAAGTTATCAATCTCTAATTGAGCAATGTCATTGGCTCGGTCGATAACATCACGCATCAGATCTGATTCTCATAATGCTGATTGCGTATTGCTTCCGCCTCTTGTTCCAACAGCTCCGCCGACTCGGTGGGTGTTAGATAATTATTGCGGATATGTACCGCCAAACGCTCAAGCTTTGCGGTAAATACATCGCACAACCCTGATTTAGTTTCTTCTTTTGCTTGATTTAGAGCCTGCAATAACGCATCTCCCGATAATGTTGTCATGTTCATTTATGCCACCTTTTTAGTTTCTTTTTTAAAATCCTGTTCTTTACATAATGCGAATGCATCAATAATTGCTTGCAACCGACGTAAACCTTTCTTTAAGTCGTCGATTTCGTTATCTGTCAGATCGTCGTATTGCATTTGCCAAGCATGTGTAAATTGACTATCTGAGTTATAAATTGTTGTTTTACGCAGTTCGATGCCTGATGCGTTCAGCAGTAAACGTTTTTGCCCTGGCTTTAAATTGTTAAAAGCAGAACGGGCTAAACTGCGCTTATTGCTTAATATTTGGTGAAACTCACGCAATAGACTGCGTGGTTCAATGGTTTGAGTGCTTTGTGCTACATTCATCTTCATCACCTATTAACGGCTGATGCAACTTAATTACTTGCCCGTTTGACTTTTCGATATAGCCTTTCGGATTGTGTCTATTAGTCTGGATATAAATTAAAGTCGACTTATTAGCCGACTTTGGGCTTAAATAGATTGCGTGGCTCATTACTTATTCCTCTTTAATATTTAACTCAGGATTAAAGGCTTTAGCTCCCTCAAGGGTTAAAGCCACCATATTGATAAAAGTTGTAGAGCGGTCGTACTTGCCTGTGATTTGCTTTTTACGGATAGGAAGCTTGCCTTCACTAATGTATTTTTTTACTGTGCGAGGATTCATGCCTGATACACGGGCAAATTCATCAACAGTGACATAAGGCGCTGAAATAGCTATTGATATTCTTGGCGTCATAGTGCATTATTCCTAGTTAGGTGTTTATATGTGTTTATATGTAATAAAATTAGGATTTAGTTAATAATAAATTAACATTAAATAAATGTAAATAGGATTTTATTAATTTTTTTGAGTTAAATACTAATTGGGTGATTAAGTTGTGAAAATCAATTTTGATACTGGTGGCGCAGATGTTTTAGACAGAGTTTTAAAAGCTTATGGTTTTAAAACTAAATTAATGTTGGCTAATCATTTGAATATATCTTCTGCAAGTCTTGTTCAACGCTATAAAAGGGATCAGTTCCCGTCAGATATAGTAGTGCGTTGCATGGCTGAAACAGGAGCTTCATTAGAATGGTTAGCTAATGGTGAAGGTGAATTTTTACCAACTGAACAACAATCAAAAGAAACAATTCTTTCTGATGATACGTTGGAAAAATTGGAACGACTAGCTGCGCTCAAAAAAGAAGGTGCAATCACTGAGCAAGAATTTAATGCATTAAAGGCTAAATTGATTTGATAGGAGATTAAAAGATGACAAACAATCATCTATGTTCAAATAAAGTATTATTTTTATTTATGATTGTTTGTTTTTTTGCATTTGTTTCTTCTATTTCATTGGCAACTAATTACGACGAAAAATCTATAATATTAGGTCTTTTTATTGTCGTTTTATTTTTCTTTTCAGCTTTAGGGTTTTTAGTATCTTTTCTGTTTTTGACCGTAAAAAAATTAATAACAAGCACCAACAAAGCAGTTTTAAAATTTAGCGGCATTAATTTCTTAATTTTTTGCATATCAATTCTTTTAGTTGTATTTGTTGATAAAGATAATAATAAATTTTTATTGTTGTCGTTATCATTTACAATTGTTATCTCCTTTTTTTCCTCAATAATATTTGCCCTTTTCGTAGCAATACGCTTTATTTTATTCAAGTTAATATCAAAAATTAATATTTCAAATTCTATACAGGTAGAAAAAGGCAATGATTCCCCAAAAATTACTGAACAAAAAGACACAACAAGTTCAGATACGATTAATTTTGGCACAGAAAAATTATCTAAAAGCTCACCTGAAAAAATTCTAAAATCCAAAGTTAAAAAAGCAATTAAAGCTGACGCAAAAAAAGAAAAAAAACAGAATCCAGTCAGAAGTATTTCTTACATTCCTCCAACAGCAGAAGAAGAAAAAGAGAAAAAAGCTAAAGATCGTGATCGATATTTAAAAGATAATTTTGAATCTAAACTAAAGACCTTGTGGGAGGGTTCAAAAGATATTGAGTTTTCTTATTCTGATGCAAATGATGATATTAGCTATCGTCTTTTAAATTTAAATAAAGTATTGATTAACCAATATGGTGAAATTTATTTTTCTGGTATCTGTGCTATTCGTGATGAAATTCGAACGTTTAAAGTAGAACGCATTATGTCTACTATTGAATATGATTATCATGATTACACTATTAAGCAGTTTTTAACCCGTGTGTTACAAATTAGCAATAATGCTGAAAGTTCAAGGAAAAGAGGGAAAACTAAAAAAGAAACATTTGACATTCATTTTACAGGGTTTAAGCAATCTGATGAAAAACGATTAATCAAACTAGCAGAAGCAAAAGATCTAACAGTAAGAAAAAGTGTTACTCAAAACTTGCAAATATTATGCATAGGTTATAACGCTAGCCAAAACAAAATTGAAAAAGCACAAGAAATGGGAATTAGCATCATGAATGAAAGCGACTTCTTAAACTTTTTAGAAACTGGTGAGATATTATTGGGAGAGTGATTGTGGCCAAAAAAAATAAATCAAAGAAAACAATATCTAATGAAGAACAACATTCAAACCGATTAGACGATAGTGATATTCAAAACCACAGAATTTTATTGAGAGATTTAGGATTATTTATTCTTATTTCAACATCATTGATGTATTTTATTTCTTATGAAGTTGAAATATTTACAGCTATTCATTATGGATTTGATATAGAGTTTATTTCTTTATCAACAGCCATCATCATAAGAAATAATTCGTTATATCTATTTACACTAATTTTATGTCTTATTCTAATTATCTTTGATTATTTATATAGTCCACAAAAAAATGTATTGAGTAAAAAATTTGTAATTAAAGGACGTTTTAAAAAAATATCGTTGATTATTTTGATGATCGTTTTTTTATTGATTGCTTATATACTAGATTTACCTATATTTTGTGGTCAATTTTTATTGCCAGTAATTTTTGCTCCTATCCTTTTAGTGGTTATTTTTTATTTTTCAAGAATATCTAAATCAAGTGATTTTATGAATTTATTTTCTAACGTAGCATTGTTTTTTCTAGTTTGTGCCATTTCAGTCTATTTAATGCTTGAAATTTTTATTTTTACCGACAAAGATAAAATTTACCAATCTTTTAATTACAATGAACAACGTTATGTTTTATTAAGGATATACGATAATAATTTAGTTGCAAAAAAAATTGACACAAAGCAGCTCGATGACCAAAAGAAAAACTATTTTAACAATGAAATATTGTATTTGCCAACAGCTACATTAGAACAAGGATTAATTTTTAAAAGCATAAAGGTATCAAGTGGTAGTGAATAATAAAAATGAGCTCAAAGAATAATTCTGAAAATATCAACAGGTGAAAAATGACAGAAATACAACCAATAAAAGCTTTTATTTCTTATAGTTGGTCGAGTCCAGAACATGAACAGTGGGTAATGGATTTAGCCGAACAATTATATGAAGATGGTGTAGAAATTATATTAGATAAATGGGACTTAAAAGAAGGTTATGACAAATATTCTTTTATGGAAACGATGATCACAGACCAAGAAATAAAAAAAGTAATCATTATAAGTGACAAAATTTATGCAGAAAAAGCAGATCAAAGAACTGGCGGTGTGGGAACTGAAACCCAAATTATTACCCCAGAACTGTATGGTAAGACTGAACAGAATAAATTTGTTATTGTGACAACTCAGAAAGATGAAAATGGTGAAGCTTATATTCCAACTTATTATAAATCAAAAATCTATATAGATTTATCTGATAGCCATAATTATAACGAAAATTATGAACGATTGCTTAGATGGTTATTTGATAAACCTGTATATCAAAAACCTATATTAGGAAAACCTCCGGCTTTTTTATTTGATGACAATTCCATTTCAATAGGGACTAAAACTTATTACACTCGCTGTATGAATGCCATTCGTGATGGAAAAAATAATTCGTTGGGATGTTTTGAAGAATATTGTAATGTTGTCATCGAAAATCTGGAGCGATTTAGAATGAATTTTGATGGAGTTACAGAAGAAAATCCCGCAGATGAAATTCTTTATAAGAATGTAACCTCACTATTACCAGTTAGAGATGAAATATTAGAGATATTTAATGCTATTTTAAGCTATTCCCCAATAACTGAATTTTTTCATAAAATTCATAAACTTTTTGAAAAAATACATGATTATAACAATATACCTAAAACTAAACATAGCTATAAACAATATGAAGTAGAAAACTATGAAATATTTAATTATCAATTATTTTTATACACAGTTTCATTATTTATTCGTTATGAGCGTTTTTCTGAACTAAATGATTTTTTATTACAAAGATTTCTTCTTAATGAATATGGCAAAAAACAAAACTGTTCTTTTGTTCATTTTAATTTTTGTAGTGGTGAACTTCTTAGAAAGCGCAATGAACGGCTATCTCTTCATAAAATTTCTCTGTTAGCCCATTACTTTAGTGATGAGTGGAAGCATAAAACAATTACACATGATGAGGTAATTCAAGCTGAATTATTATTGTTTATTTTTGGTAGAGTAAAATTATCTAATGAATCATCTTTTAGTTGGTTACCTCATAATATTGTTTACTTAGGATTTAATACTCCTGATGTTTTCATAAAGGCGGAATCTAAAAGTTATTTAAATAAATTTGCTGTATTATTTACCATCGATGAGTTGGAAGAATTTGCTCAACAAGAGAATAAACCGATAGACTTTGGAATGGGACATCAATATTTTATAAGTAAACACATCAATATTGATAAACTAGGAACACTTAACTAAATATGAGCGTTAGAAAACAACAATCTGGAAAATGGCTATTTGAAAAATACCTTGAAGGTGGTCGTAGAATTCGTAAGACCTTTGCCACCAAAGGAGAGGCGTTAGCTTACGAAAATTATTTAGAAGAGCAAACTAACCAAAAGCCTTGGTTAGGTGAAAAGATAGATCGCAGGCGTTTATCAGATTTGATTAATACGTGGTATTCATTACATGGGCAAACGCTTAAAGATGGTGAAAAACGCCTAAAAGCCATGTTATTTGCTAATGATTGTATAGGTCATCCACTTGCTACCGATTTCACGGCCAAACAGTTTACTAACTATCGTCAAAAACGCATTGATGGTGAGATATTTAGAACCGATCGTATTAAAAATGTAGCCCCCCGAACCATGAACCTTGAATTAACTTATTTTAAAGCAATGTTTAATGAGTTGATCAGGCTAGGGGAATGGCAACATAACAATCCACTTGAACGAATACGTCCATTTAAAACCGATGAGCAAGAAATGGCTTATCTAACAAAAGAGCAAATTCATGAACTCCTATTATCTTGTGAGCAAAGCACAGCCACCGATTTAACCATTATTGTTAAAATTTGCCTAGCAACAGGAGCAAGGTGGAGCGAAGCCGAAAGTCTAAAGGGCGCACAAGTTAAAGGTGGAAAAATCACCTACATTAACACCAAAGGCAAACGTAATCGTACCATTCCAATTAGCGACAAACTCTTTAACGAAATTCCCCAAAAGCATGGTGGCTTATTTACCCCCTGTTATTCAGCGTTCCGCTCGGCAATCGATCGTGCAGGAATAGAATTACCCGAACGACAATTAACCCACGTATTACGCCACACTTTCGCCAGCCATTTTATGATGAATGGTGGAAACATTTTAGTTTTACAAAAAATCCTCGGCCACACCGACATCAAAATGACCATGCGCTACGCACATTTTGCACCTGATCACTTTGAAGATGCGGTAAGGTTGAATCCGTTGAATGTAATTGAATAGGTAATTTTATGAAAATATTGTTCTGTAATATTGGTTGGATGAAGAATTATCAAGGGCAAGCTGATGACGATCTTTTAATTGGCGGAGGTTCTTTCGTTAATGAGCATGGGTATGGTGGGGAAGTAACAAATTTTTATTCAATGAATGGGAATTGTTATGGATACGTTCGAGTGGATAAAAAAACTAATAGTCTAAATTTAGAAAGAATTGAAAAAGTAAACAAAGTAGATAAAGATTTTATAGATGATGTCTGTGTTGTATGGGTTGCCAGAGATCCTATAGAAAAAAAAGGGAATGTTATTGTTGGGTGGTATAACAATGCTAGGGTATACCGTTATAAACAAGAATCCTCTTTTTTAGAAAGTGATAGTGGTTATTGGTTTGAATCTAATGAAGATAATTGCGTTCTACTTCCATTTGAAGAAAGAGATATTATTTGCCCAAGATTTAAAAAAGGTTTTATGGGGAGGACCCAATATTGGTATGCCGATAGTGACGAGAGTATTGACTTTATAAAATCAATTAAAAAATTCATTAGCAACTATACAGAATTTGTTGCGTCAACAAAATCAAAAAAAGGAATTTTTAACACTAATCCAGAGTTAAAAAAGAAGACAGAAAAAAAAGCTGAAAAACGAGTAATACAATATTATAAAACAAATGGATATACAGTTGATAATGTAGCTAAAGAAAATAAAGGCTGGGATCTGGAAGCAAAGAAAAATAACACTACAATTTGTATTGAAGTCAAAGGATTATTTGGTGATGGAAAACGAATTATACTAACACCCAATGAATATAAACATTTTATGGAAAAAGATAGTAACTACAAATTATGTATTGTTAATAATGTTATGTCAGATAAATATTACAATCTGTATATTTGCTATTTTTGTATTAAAAATAAAAAATGGGTTGTTATCCATCATAAAAATAACACAATAGATTTAAAACCTAAAATTGAAGAAAAAATATCAGCTATTGTTACATTAGAATGATGGCGATAAAATGGCGGTTGAGAATATTTTTATATAGTAAAATATGTCTATATATGTATTTTTAACTGCTTGATTTAATTATAAGTTATTGATTTTAAATACAGCTTTAAAGAACTCATAATCGATTGGTCACTGGTTCAAGTCCAGTAGGGGCCACCATTAAACACTATGATTTATATAAGTTCTTAAGCATTTCTTAGATTTTCCATTGTGTCGTTTAATGAGCCTTGTGCCGTAAATAGGTTTGGGATAATACGGTTGTTGGAAGTTTTTTTCATACACTAAAATCCCTATTATTCATGGTTGTTACTATAAAACGAGGAAGTTGTCTAATAAAGCACTATTTGAATATATTCAAATATATCATAATTGTATTCGTCTTCGGCAGTCAACGGCTGGATATCGCTTGAATAATATGAACAACACTATTACCAAAACAATAAAATAATAAAGAAGGGTAATCTCTAATATTTTTGAGAGGATCAGTATTTTGCCTTGATACACTGGAGTATGGTATGTGTTTTTTATCCCAGCCCCATAATTTAAAATCACTCATCAGCGTCTTCTTTTTCATACGATCATTTATATTATTGTCTTTATTACTATCGTAAGCTGTAAAAAGCAACAAGAGGTTAGGGCTGTTGATCTTTGCTATACATAAATTACTCAACAATACATTGGCAGCCACATTAACATAAATGCCAGTGATACCATACTGGCATAATTCCTTTCTAACTTATCGTATCTATTTGATATTTAATGATATTGCTTGATTCTAGCAAAGGCATTCTCGACTAAATGACGATAGCGATAAAGGCTCCTATCCATACTGCTTTTATCTATATCCTTACCATAATTACGTTTAGCAATCACCGTTCGTCCGCCTTTTTGACGAACCGTTATCCTTCAGAAAGCTCAAAACAAATAGGCAAACCACCACTATCAACCGCAAGATGAATTTTAGTTGAATTACCGCCACAGCTATGACCTATTTGCTCACAATGCTCCGTTGCAGCGCCTGTACTATGTTGATGAGTCCTGATAATCGAGCTATCTAGGAACACCCATTCAAAATCCGCTAGTTGTGATAAATGTTTGAAAATATCAACTAATATGCCTTTTTTAGACCACAAATTAAATCGTCTATAGACGGTGCTCCATTCACCAAACTCTTCTGGCAAATCTCGCCAAGGAATACCAGTTCTCATTCGGAAAAGGATCCCTTTAAACGTCATCCGATGCTCGGATTTATTATAAACTCGGCCGGTATTTTTCATTATTTGTAGTAGCTTCTCCCACCGTTTATCTGTTAGCATTGTTCTTGGCATGATGAATCGAGTTATGGTTGTTTTTGGCAGAATTATTATAACTCACATCATGCCGTCTAAAAATAATCACGAAAGATCAACACGCCCTAATATTTTATGATTAAAATACTCAACTGAAAACTTATAAGGCGTTAATTTTGTTTTTATGTATATTCATTGCAACATTTTTTTAATTACTTTAAACAATGCGATTAATTCCTACAGCTTATTTATAAAACTATCAAATGATTCAGATACTAAAACTAATTCTTTTTCATCCATCAGCCATATATATATTTCTCCATAATTTTCATTTTTTAATGAAAGTAAAAAACAATTTCCACCCTCATCATAAGCAAAAGGAATCATATCTTTTAAATTAGAAAAGTCATCAATTAAATTAGTGTAAATATCTTCTATAGTTAAATCGCCATATTTTATTGGATTAAAGCCACCTAATAAAAAGAAATTATGTTCACCGTTTTCGGGAGGGTAACCACCATTAAATT
>NZ_LZHR01000051.1:0-369 GCF_001690675.1 Gilliamella sp. Occ4-3 | reverse complement strand
CATTCAATAAACCATGTTTAACCATTTATTCAGAATCAAATCTATTTGAACAAACAGACGATTTTAATCTAATAATGCGTAAAAAATGGAAAGACTATTACCGACAAACGTGTAATAATTTGGTAGATAATTCTTATTTGAAAAAAAATAATCTATTAGTAGAAATACCATATTGTTATGATCAAATTTGGTCTCCTAATAATCCGAGTGCGAAACAAATTGTATTTTATAAAACTTTTTTAGCAAAAGTAGACAATGATGAATTTAGTAGATGTATATCACCTTATTTAGAATAAATTCACTGAATTAATATACAAAATAGTAATATTGTGATGATCATAATTGCAAAAGAGGATAATGCAATAATTT
>NZ_LZHR01000050.1:0-89135 GCF_001690675.1 Gilliamella sp. Occ4-3 | reverse complement strand
AATACAGTGATAGCCGATAAAGGTTATGACAGCGAGCCTTTTCGGTGCTTTGTTCGTCAAAAAGGCGGACGAACGGTGATTGCTAAACGTAATTATGGTAAGGATATAGATAAAAGCAGTATGGATAGGTGCCTTTATCGCTATCGTCATTTAGTCGAGAATGCCTTTGCTAGAATCAAGCAATATCGTTCAATATCAACTAGATACGATAAGTTAGAAAGGAATTATGCCAGTATGGTATCACTGGCATTTATGTTAATGTGGCTGCCAATGTATTGTTGAGTAATTTATGTACAGCAAAGATCAACAGCCCCTAGTTATTATTCTAGCAATTTACTTGTTTCATATAAATTAATTATCATGATTAATAATATAAATAAAATTTAAAAGGCTTGATATGATGATTAAATCTTAAAAAGTAAAAGCAATTATTTTACTTTATTGTGGAATTTATCTTACTGATAATAAAAAATTTCTAGATAATATATGAAAATAAAAAGCATCTTTCGATGCTTTAATGTTTATAAGATGAAAAGTAAATTGTTATTACTTTATCCCAAATTCAGACCGATAAGCTTCAACTTGCGTTACTTGATCTTTTCGAGCTGGATCTTTATAGAGGTACTGGATTAAATCATCAAGCGTAATAATTGAAATTACATTGCAATGATAAGTTTGTTTAATTTCTTGAATTGCTGACAGTTCACCACGACCTTTTTCTTGACGATCTAGACAAATAAGTACGCCAGCAAGTTTAGATTGGTTATCTGCTAATATTTTCATCGATTCACGAATAGCAGTTCCGGCAGTAATAACATCATCGACCAACATAACGCGTTGTTGATAGATCGAACTACCTACTAAATTACCGCCTTCACCATGATCTTTTGCTTCTTTACGGTTAAAACAGTAAGGAATGTCAACATTATGATGTTCAGATAGTGCAACAACGGTTGATGAAACAATAGGGATACCTTTATAAGCTGGACCAAAAATGACATCGTATTCTAAATTAGCATCCATTAGTGCGGCTGCATAAAAACGACCTAATAAAGCCAGATCTTTACCTGTATTAAATAATCCTGCATTAAAGAAATAGGGACTTTTGCGTCCCGATTTCAAGGTGAATTCACCAAACTTTAATGCTTGCCTATTTAATGCAAATTCAATAAATTCACTTTTATATGATTTCATCGATCCTCTCCAATTAATCTTTTAAGGCCTGTTTTTGTGCATCAATAATAGTTTTGATGCCATTTTTTGCTAGCTCTAACAGTTTTAATAATTCGTCATGACTAAAAGGTTCGCCTTCAGCAGTGCCTTGCACTTCAATCATACGACCATCGTCAGTCATAACAACATTCATATCGGTTTCAGCGTTTGAATCTTCTATGTATTCTAAGTCACACACTGCTTGGCCATCGACAATACCGACAGAAACAGCAGCAACTAATGATTTAATTGGATTTTGCTTAATTTTACCATCTGCAACCATTTTGTTGATTGCATCATTTAGTGCCACACAAGCACCAGTAATTGACGCAGTTCGAGTGCCACCATCTGCTTGAATAACATCACAATCTAACGTGATAGTATATTCACCTAATAAATTAAGGTCGATCATTGCACGTAGTGAACGAGCAATAAGGCGTTGAATCTCCATAGTGCGACCGGTTTGTTTACCTTTAGCCGCTTCGCGTTGAGTTCGTGAATGGGTTGCACGAGGTAGCATTCCATACTCAGCAGTTACCCAACCTTGGTTTTGACCCTTTAAAAAACGTGGCACACCTTCATCAATAGTGGCATTGCAAAGTACTTTAGTTTCACCAAACTCAACTAATACAGAACCTTCTGCATGCTTAGTATAATGACGGGTTATTTTGATAGGGCGGACTTGTTCCGCAGATCGACCTGACGGGCGCATGCAATTCTCCAGATGTTACAATTAAAAAATATCTTTTTTGAGCTAATTATTTAGGGGGACATCAACAAGATAAGGTTGATGTTTAGCCTAAGCTAAGAGCATATTATACAGAATATGTGGTACAATGCCCAGCAAGTTTTTTACAAATTTAGGAAGCAATTATGATTTCCAGTATGACCGCCTATGCCAGAAAGGAGTTAAATCAATCTTGGGGAACCGCCTCATGGGAACTCCGATCAGTTAATCAACGTTATTTAGAAACCTATATCCGTCTACCAGAACAGTTTCGTTCACTTGAACCGATGATACGTGAACGACTCCGTAATCGTCTAACTCGTGGTAAAGTCGAATGTAATTTACGCTTTGAATTAGATCCTGCAGCGCAAAATCAAGAACTTTCGTTAAATAAAGATCTTGCTAAGCAAATTTTAAATGCCGCTAGTTGGGTTCAAACAGAGCATCAATCAGGACAAGTTAACCCGATTGATGTACTTCGTTGGCCAGGCGTATTGTCGGCAAAAGAACAAAATCTTGACAGCATATCACAAGAAATCCTAGCGTTACTTGATACAGCTATCGACGAGTTTAAAGCTGTTCGAGAACGTGAAGGTAAAGCGCTTAGTGATTTAATAGCTAAACGTTTAGAAGCCATTACCGTAGAAGTGGATAAGATTCGTAATTGGATGCCGCAAATACTTGAATGGCAAAAAGAACGTTTAAAAAGTAAATTGGCTGAAGCTAATATTGAACTGGATCATTCTCGCCTAGAGCAAGAAATAGTGATGGTTGCCCAGCGAATTGATGTTGCAGAAGAGCTTGATCGTCTAATGACACATGTTAAAGAAACTTATTCGATCTTAAAGAAAAACGAAGCGATAGGTCGTAGATTAGATTTTATGATGCAAGAGTTTAATCGAGAAACTAACACTATTGCCTCTAAATCAATTAATGCTGATGTGACCGCCAGTGCGATTGAATTAAAAGTCCTTATAGAACAAATTCGTGAGCAAGTACAAAATATTGAGTAATTTTATTATGTTAACACTTGCTTATTAGTACATTCTTCCAATATAAATGTAATTTTCTTTGCATTTATATTGGAATTATCATTATCTTTTTATTTAATTGATCAGTTTAAAAGCTGTGTTAATTACAATAATTTCTTGCTTTGAGTGATTTAAAATACCAATAAAGCACAAGGCAAGCTGTACCTGTTGATAATAGATCGGCTGTTGGGGCTGCAGCCCAAACACCATCAAAACCCCAAAATAATGGTAAAATATAAAGTGCTGGTAACAAAATCAAAATTTGCCTTGAAAGGCTCAGAAAAATCGAAATTTTTGCCATACCAATACATTGGAAAAAGCTAGTGGTAACCATTTGAAAGCCAACAAAAATAAACGAGAGTGTAGTAAATCGTAATGCAATAGCCGAAAGTTGCACTAAATCTTCCTCGGAACTAAAAGCTCGCACCAACATATCTGGAATAAAAAATCCTAACACAAAACCGAGCGAAGTCACCACTGTAGCCACTTTAACAGCATAAAAGAAAGTCTTTTTAACGCGATCATAATTTTTAGCACCATAATTATAACCAATAATAGGTTGCATACCTTGGTTGATACCAATGACAATCATAATCACTAAAGTAATAAGCCGGTTAGCATTAGAAAAAGCAGCAATTGAATCATCGCCCGACACATTAGCAAGTGGAGCATAACGATTAAGTTGCCAGTTAATAAACACAACAACAATTGATGCCGCCATTTGCATTGAAAAAGGCGATAAACCGATTGATATAACCGATTTTGCAATTGAAAAGTCCAACTTAAAATTACGACGATAAAGCTTAATATTACTATTCTTATTTAAAAAATGTTGCATAACAAACACAAAGCTAATCATCATCGATAACGTCGTTGCAAGTGCTGCCCCACGCATTCCCCAACCTAAACCAATAATGAAAATCGGTGCCAAAATAATGTTGGCAATCACACTGACAAACATAGTTACCATGGCTTTAAAAGGGTAACCACTTGCACGCATCATATTGTTGTAGTTAAAAGTGAGGGTCAAAAAGATACTACCAGGTAGAAAAATCTCTAAAAACTCTCTAGCATAAACATGGTTAACAGGGCTAGAACCGACAAAACGTAACACGGGATCAATAAAAATAAGCAGCATTGACAGCGTAAAACCACTCAGTACTGCAGTTAGCATAAACGACGTACCAGCGACTTTTTCGGCCTTGTCGTTTTCTCCACGACCTAAAAAAATTGAAATCCGACTGGCCGAACCGATTCCAACTAACATACCAATTGCTGCTGCTAAATTCATCACAGGTAAAATAAGACCAGCAGCACTTAACGCCTCGCGCCCGATCCAATGGCCAATAAAAATGCCATCAATAATATTATAAAGTGTATTAACAATCGTTCCAATCACTGCTGGCAGCGCATATTGCCAAAATAGTGCACTGATTTTTTTATTTTTAAAATCATTATAAACATCAATAGAGTGAGCCATTGCTTTTAATTTTCCGTTGATAAATATTGTAAAGAAGTTTCAGGTAACTATACGTTTCAGTATAAAAAAGCATAATCATTATTTACATTGATAATGATACTCCCAAATTGCTTGTTAGGTATATTAGCAAAATAATAAATTCAGTTTTCGATTTTTACTTATTTCTTAATTTTAATGATTATAACTGATAGCAATTATCTAAACTTTGCTATCGCAACTGCGCTTACGTGTAGTTAAATCTTGTCAAAAAGTTTCAGGTAACTATACGTTTCAGTATAGATTTTATGCAATTTAACGGTGCTAGTTTAACAGACTGGCAAATTGTTAATAGCACTTTTTCAGCGCTTTGATAAAATAATGTCCTTAATGATTATAGCGATCCAATAGGAACCTCACCAATGAGCGTACAAATAGAAAAGATCATACTGCATAAATTAATTAGAAAAAGCGACACTGAAATTGAATTACAACTTCGTGACTCAATGCTCAACAACGAGCAAGCGGTTGTTAATCTAATTGAAGATATCAATCGCATCTATAATAACAAAAGCAAAGCCTATGGATTATTTAATAGCGAAAGCTTATTTGAACAATCACTAAAAGAACTACGGCTAGGCAATCAAGATTTCTTACATTTCAGCCAAGAATCAACCAAACAACTACGCAACGAACTTGCCAAATATCCTTTTGCAGAAGGAGGAACGGTGGTGTTTTGCCAATATCGTTATTTGGCGGTTGAATACTTAATTATTGCGGTGTTAAATAGTTGTTTAAGTATGTTAGTTAATGAAGACTTAGATATTAGCGAAACGCAATATCTAGACATTGACCATGCCGATATTATTGCCCGTATAGACATGACCGAATGGGAAACCCAAGCCGACTCAAAACGATATTTAACCTTTTTAAAAGGAAGAGTAGGGCGAAAAGTATCTGACTTTTTTATGGACTACCTAGGTGCTAATGAAGGATTAGATGCGAAAGCACAAAACAAAACACTGGTTAAAGCGGTAGATGATTACTGCCAAGAAATGCAATTTGACAAACAAGACAAAACCAACGCACGTGAAAGCGTCTACAATTACTGTCAAGCTCAATTACAAGCTGGTGAAGAAATTGAACTAAAAAATCTAGCCAACGAACTACCAACAAGTGACGATAACAACTTTATTGAATTTGTCAAAAATAGTGAATACGATTTAGAAGACACATTCCCCGTTGATCGTAGTGCATTGCGCCAACTTAAAAAATTCTCGGGCAGCGGTGGCGGATTAACCTTAAGCTTCGATTCAAATTTGTTAGGTGAACGTATAAAATGGGATCCACAGACTGACTCACTGGTTATTAAAGGTGTACCGCCTAATTTGCGTGATCAGCTACAACGCAATAGCGGCTCGAACTAATTATCCGCTAATCATAAACTAACAACGTTATTAGGACAAAAAATGAAATACATTGGTGCACATGTAAGTGCAGCAGGTGGGGTAGATAACGCCCCAATTAACGCCTATCAAATTGGCGCAACCGCATTTGCGCTATTTACCAAAAATCAACGACAATGGCACGCCAAACCGCTTGAGCCCACAATCATCGACAGCTTCAAAAAACGTTGCGAAAAATATGGTTTTACCAGCAAACAAATTTTGCCACACGATAGTTACCTTATTAATTTAGGACACCCCGATAGTGAACAGCTTGAAAAATCACGCACTGCTTTTTTAGACGAAATGCAACGTTGTGAACAATTAGGATTAACATTACTCAATTTTCACCCCGGAAGCGATCTAAAACAAATATCGGTTGATGAATGCCTAGCACGCATTGCCGAATCGATAAACATTACGCTCGACAAAACACAAAATGTGGTTGCTGTTATTGAAAATACGGCTGGACAAGGCTCTAACTTAGGCTATAAATTTGAACATCTTGCGCAAATCATTGACCAAGTCGAAGACAAAAGCCGAGTTGGAGTTTGCATTGACACTTGCCACGCTTTTGCCGCTGGTTACGATTTACGTACCGAACAAGCTTGCCAAGAAACTTTTGCTGAGTTCGAAAAAATAGTCGGTTTTCAATACTTACGAGGTATGCACTTAAACGATGCTAAAAGCGAATTTGCTAGCCATGTCGATCGCCATCACAGTTTAGGCAAAGGCAATATTGGTGAAACTGCATTTAAATATATTATGCAAGATCCAAGAATTGACGAAATTCCTCTTATCTTAGAAACCATTGATCCTGATATTTGGACGCAAGAAATAAACTGGCTAAAGGAGCAATGTCAATAGTTATTAAAGCGTTACACCTTTTGTTATCGGTGATGTGGATACAATTAAAAATAACACAATTGAAATTAGTAAAGTTCCTCGAGTGTTACTAGCAGAAAGTTATGCTGATTATATGGCGGTTGCTAAGGCATGTAGCGGATTTGATCCAGAATGGGAGAAGAAAGGAATATGAAAAAAATAAATGAATTATCATCACAACAATTAATTACCACTATATTTGAACCAGTAAAAGAACTGGATAAAACCATGCCAACGCGCATTACTCAATATATCTTACAGGGTGATGAACTAAATGTATTAGTTGATTTAAATCAATTGTGTCAGTCTTCAAACACGGCTACTAAACTTTATGAGTTACTTCGAAGACCTTGTGACCTTCATTATACAAATATTTGTGACGAACCCAATTCATCCGAAAAAGCAAGAATGGCCTTTTATCAGCGTTGGACTGATGATTATACTTTTGAACAGATAATCCGTTTTGCACGAGTTTTAACGGCGTTATGTGGTAATTTACGTTTTATTAAACTAATTACACCAGAGTTACCCTCTTGGTTTTTATATCTGTTATATGATGGATTGATTACTACGTTACCGATTTGTTGTGACAATGAAGATCGGATTGATGAGCGAAAAAATTGGTCAATTAAACAATTACATGAGTTGTTAGAAATTGAGGAATCAGGATTAGGTAAAAAGTTATTATTTGCTATATTTGACCGCCAAAATATTACATATCACAGCTGTTTTCAATATTTCTTTATGATTAATGGTCTATTACCTTATGTTATTGAGCATATCGAATTATTCAAACAGTTACCGAATCAAGGTATTGCGATATTAGGGCAAGTCGAACAATTAAAATATATTCGAAAGCATCCTGAACTACAAATGCCACTGATTGATTTTATTGCTGTGCAGTCATTAAATAGCTCCAAACAAGTCAATCAGCTAGCAACTGAAATGTTACTTAGTTCCCCTGTCGAAATAGTAAAGCCCCATTTACAACGTTTGTTAACTGCTGGCACAGTTAAGCAGCGTAGTCATGCTGCCGCATTACAGGCTAGAATATCCTCCGATCCGACAATCTTACAACAAGCCTTAGCTAACGAAACTAACAAAACAGTCATTGCTGCGATAGAAAGTGCTTTATCACGACTTGAAAGTGCAAATACAGCCGAACAACAAGCAACTTTGATAATTCCTGATTTTGAGCCAATCGATGATGTTGATTTACCCATTATTGCTCGTGATATTTTGCAGCAAAATTATGAAGAACATTTAATAGAAAGTGAAAAAGCGGCACAAAAAGAAGTTGAAGATAACAAAAAATATAACCTTCCATATAATTGGGCAAGAAAATACTATAAAACGTTAAAAACGATTACCTCACAGGATTTAGATGATGTCTATCACTATTTAAATGGTAAGATTGAATTTTCGGCGTTACTCAAAAAAATCAATAAAAATATCGATATTACATTTTTATTAGCCAAAAAAAGGTTACAGAATCTACCTGAATTTACGCTTTTTCATCTATTACGAGTGACTCAATTAGCTGATAAAGATACAGGCGTTTATTATTTCGAAAGATTATTTGAAAAAAATGAATTTATAAAAAAATTAGATCTTAGACAAATTGCAGATGTATTAGTAAAACTCAATTATTCTCAGCATGTGCCCTATGTCGTTGCTGTGCCATTTTTAACCAAAGATACCTATCACGATGTCTATGAAAATGAACCACACAAATTATGGCCATTTTTTGCTGAAAACGAATTTTTGCTTGATGAGGCCTTAGGTTTTGCTCCCAAACAAGAAGCCTGGTCTTATCTTAATGTTGATGTAGAAAGTACCATTAAAATATTACAAACTTTCCCAAATATTCCAACTAAATATGTTGCTTATCTATTTGAATTAGCTTTGGGCGAAAGTAAACAAGTACGCTATGCCGCACAAAACGCTTTAAGTGTGATTACTAATATTCATTGCCAAGTTGAACAAGCTTTAACATCAGCAAAGCAAGAGGTGCGAATTGCCGCCGCTAATTGGTTAGCAGAGTTAGGACAAAAATCTTCAATTAAAGCATTAAATAATGCCTTAAAAAAAGAAAAACGCGAAACTGTACAAGCTGTTTTATTAGTCGCTTTAGAAAAATTAGGCGAAGATATTAGTCAACATCTAACCGTTAAAAAATTATTAACCGATGCACAAAAAGGCTTAAAAGGTAAAAAACCTGCTGATTTTGACTGGTTTGATAAAAATCTAATTCCACCATTAACATGGAAAGACGGTGATACAGTTGATCCTCAAATTATTGAATGGTGGGTGTGGTTAGCGGTTAAATTAAAAGATCCAGCTAATCCATTGTTAATTATTTATAGTCGCTTATTAAGTCAGCAAAGCCAACAGCAATTAGGCGAATTTATTTTACAAAGCTTTATTAAGCAAGATACGCGAATGCCAACGGTGGAAGATGCCGAAGCAAAAGCCAATTCATTAGCCGATAAGCGATTGCAGCGATATATTGGCTACTACCAGCAATACCCTCAATACTACCCTAGTTATGCCAATATTACTTTTGAACAAGTATTTGAAGAGATAAAAAAAGAGGCTTTGGCAGTCTATCTTGGTTCAGCCATTAAAGCGAAAGGATTATTAGCATTAACTAGTGGTATTAAAGGTCATATTGCAGTTTCGTTATTACGTAGTTTTATGAAAGATCATCAACAACGACGAGCGCAAATTGAAGCGATGCTTGAACCGCTTGCTCAAAGTGATGATCCGTTGATCACGCAACTCTTGCTATCGCTTGCCCGCCGTTATCGTGCTGCATCTGTACAAGAAAAAGCCCGCTTATTGGTAGAAAGTATTGCAGAACGCAATGGCTGGACTACTGATGAACTAGCTGATCGCACCATATCTACCGCAGGACTAGATGATAATGGTGTGTTAACCCTTGACTATGGTGAACGCACATTTACGGCTACTTTTGATGATAAGTTTAAATGGCATTTAAAAAATGCAGATGGTGACGAAATTAAATCCTTACCAGAAGCCCGAAAAAGCGAAGATCAAGCCTTAGTGAAAGAGGCAAAAAAACAGTTTTCCAACAGTAAAAAAGAACTAACACAATTGCTTAATATGCAAATTACCCGCTTTTATGAAGCTATGTGTACACAACGTCAATGGCGGGTAGAGGATTGGCAAAAATACCTACAGCCACATCCTATCGTAGGACGGCTTATTCAACGTTTAATCTGGCTTGAATTAGATGAAAATGGACAGATAGTAAATAGCTTTAGACCAACTGAGGATGGTAGCTTAATTACAACTGAAGATGAAGAAATAGAACTAAATGAAGGTAATCGCATTGCCCTTGCCCACTCTGCAGTGTTGCCAAGTGCTACCACAGTAAAATGGCAAGATCATCTTAAAGATTACAAAGTCCCCGAGCTATTTGATCAATTGACTCACTCATTACCAGATATAAGTAAAGTTAAAGATGACATTATTGATGAACGTTTAGGTTGGTTAACTGACAGTTTCACGATACGTGGTATCTTAACCAAATTGGATTATAAGCGTGATAATGTTGAAGATGCAGGTTGTTTTTATGGTTATTATAAGTATTTTGCTAGTCTTAACCTGTATATTAATATTGAATTTAGTGGCAGCATGGTACCAGAAGAAAATATCCCTGTTGCTCTTTTTGACCTCTATTTTAGTAAAAAGCCAGGTTTAAAAGATAGACCAATAGCTCTCGATAAATTGCCTCCAGTGTTACTCGCTGAAGGTTATGCTAACTATATGGCGGTTGCAAATGCGTGTAGTGGCTTTGATCCTGATTGGGAAGATAAATTAATATGGTAAAGGATACTGTTGACAATAATGAGCGCAATTTATTAGCGTGTTTTGAGATTTTGCGGGGGTTAGATAAATTGATTCCTGAGCGCATTTGTAAATATATTTTACAAGGTCAAGATCCTCTAGTTTTAGAGGATTTAAATCAATTATCACAAACGTATAATAGTGCAAAGCGAGTTTATGGGCGCCTAGGCTTTCCAGGTGCGACTAATATCATTTATTATTCCACTGAGAAAAAACAACCAATAAAAGCAAGAGCGCTATTTTATCAACAATGGACGGATAACTATACGCCAGAACAGATTATCCGTTTTGGTAAGGTATTGGCAGCAACCTATATTGAAAATATGCAGCAAAGTCGCGTTTATTCAGAACAAAAAAATATTGATGTGATCACGCCAAATTTACCATTATGGTTTTTATATCTATTTTTAGATGGATTGGTTTCAACTTTGTTTAGCTATAATCAAAGTGCTGAAAAAATTATTCTTGAACGTCAAAATTGGTCTGTTCAACAATTACATCAATTGCTCGAAATAGAACAAAAAGGGCTAGGGAAACAGCTATTATTTGCTATTTTTGACCGTCAACAAACACCAGAATCTTATTTAAAGTGTTTTTATTATGTGTTTATGATTAATGGTTTATTGCCCTATATTTATGAACATCTTGAATGGTTTAAAACCTTGCCTGAACAGGGGCTATCTAGAGCTGGTCAATTACAGCAATTACAATATATTGCTAATCAAGACAAACTTAAACAAGATGTGATTGATTTGCTTGTAAAACAATCAACAAGTAATATAAAAGCAATCAGTGAGTTAGCAACAACCTTGTTACTAAGTTTACCTATTGACATAATACAAGCTGAATTACAAGTTTTATTAGATCAAGGAACGCCTAAGCAACGTTGCCATGCGATAAACTTATTAGTTAGATTATCTGTTAATCGCAAGATTTTAGAAGAAGCATTAACCCGTCAGACGAATAAAACCGTAATAAAAACCATCGAAGGGGCTTTATCACGATTAAGTGGCAATGAGGATGCTAAACAGCAAGAAATCGAATTAATTATTCCTCCTTTTGAATCGATCGTTGAAGTTAATTTACCTTCTAAAGCGCGAGATATTTTGCAACAAAACTACCAAGAAATATTAGTCCAACAGCAAAAGAAAGCAGAACAGGAAATTCAATATAACCAAGAATATGGTTACAAAATTACATCTGAACAACAGCGTTATGCGCAATTAAAAACAATTACTGTTACTGATTTAGATGCGATTTTTGATTGTTTAAATGGTAAAGGTGATATCGAACAGGCGGATATAAAAAATAAATTAATTTATGATGTTATTTTGAATAAAGGGCGCTTGCCATCGTTACCTGAATTTAATCTTTACCACTTATTACGTGCGGAAAAAATTTGTCATCATCAGCCTAATTCCTTTTATTTAGGTTTAAGTTTTTCTCATCATGAAATCTTGTTACGTACCGATTTACGCCAGTTAGTTGAAGTCATGAATAAAATAGATTATGTGCCAGATGCGAAACGTACCATCGCTGCCGCATTTTTAATGAATTATTATTATGAAACCACAGCTGAGGTCGATCCTAATTTAGTTTGGCCATTTTTTGCCGAAAATTCCGTTTATCTTGATGAAGCATTAGGACTATTGCCAAATCAAGAACTGCAAAACAGTGATTATTTTTTTGAGAAAGAACGAGGGATAAAAATATTAACTTTTTTCCCGAAGTTACTAGCTAAATATGTGACTTATTTACTTGAACTGGCATTAGGTGAAACTCAATCATTACGTTTATTAGCACAAAAAGCATTGAGTATGTTACCTGATATTCATTACCGAGTGGAAGAGGCATTAATATCAACCAAACAAGCTCAGCGTATTTTAGCTGCCAAGTGGTTGGTAAAATTAGGACAGAAATCATCAATTAAAGCACTGAATAATGCGCTAAACAAAGAGAAATCTGAATCTGTACAAGCAACATTATTAGCTGCGCTTGAAAGTTTAGGTGAAAATATAAACCAATATTTAACGCCAACGAAATTATTAGATGATGCACAAAAAGGCTTAACAGGCAAAAAACCAGCAGATGCCAAATGGCTTGATGAAAGCTTAATTCCAGCATTAACTTGGCAAAATGGTAAGGTGGTTGACCCTCAAATTATCACTTGGTGGATTTGGCTTGCGATAAAATTAAAAGAGCCTGCTAATCCATTATTAATCATTTATACCCGACTTTTAAGCATCAAAAGTCAACACGAATTAGGTGTATTTATTTTACAGGCTTTTATTAAGCAAGACACACTAACGCCAACACTTGAAGAAGCCGAAATAGAGGCAAACTTAAATGCAAAACAGCGTTGGAAAGATTATTTAAATTATGCAAAGCGTTATCCCGAGTATTATGGTCAATATGAAAATATGACTTTAAGCGAAGCTTTCGAAATGATAAAGCAAGAAGTGCTTTCCCGTGTGATTGGTTCAGCTATTAAATCAAAGGGGATATTATCACTAATTGGAGGCATACAAGGTAATACTGCCGTATCGATAATAAAAAACTATATTAAAAACTATCAAATCAGGCGCGGACAAATTGAAGCCATGCTTGAATCAATAGCCGTTAGTGATGATCCGCTTATTATTCAATTTTTATTATCAATTGCACGTCGTTATCGAACGCCGTCCGTGCAAAAAAAAGCAAAATTATTGATTAACCAAATTGCTGAGCAAAAACAGTGGACGGCTGATGAACTGGCTGATCGCACCATTCCAACAGCAGGTTTAGATGAATCGGGCGTACTGAGCCTTGATTATGGTGAGCGAATTTTTACAGCTACATTAGATGATAAATTTAAATTTGTATTAAAAAACGCCGAAGGTAAAGAAATTAAAACACTCCCCGAAGCAAGAAAATCTGAAGATGAAACACTTGTTAAAGAAGCAAAAAAACAATTTAGTAATAGTAAAAAAGAGCTGAAACAGTTAATTGAATTACAAATAACGCGGCTATACGAAGCCATGTGTTTGCAACGACGTTGGTCTGTTTTAGAGTGGCAAGAATATTTCTATAACCATCCCATTATGAATCGATTAATTCAACATTTAGTATGGCTTGAAGTGAATGAATCAGGGGTAATTATAAAGAGTTTTCGTCCAACCGAAGATGGCAGTTTAATTGATTTAAACGATGACGAGATTGCGCTTAACAAACTAAACTATATTACTGTTGCACATAGTGCATTGTTAACTGAAGAAGTTGTGAAAACATGGCAAAAACATCTTACAGATTACAAAGTTTCGCTACTACTTACACAATTTAACCATTCGTTGCCTGATGTTAGCCATGTTGAAGAAAATATTATTGATGATCGTAAAGGGTGGCTAACAGATAGTTTTACAATACGAAATATATTAATTAAACAAGGATATAAGCGAGAAGACATTGAAGACGGTGCTTGCTTTTATGGCTATTATAAATATTTTAGCGAGCTTGAGCTTTATATCAATATTGAATTTAGTGGTAGCTATGTGCCAGAAGAAAATATTCCCGTTGTACTTTACAATCTATATTTTAGTAAAAAGCAAGGGAAAAACGGTAATGCAATTGATATCAACGATGTGCCGCCAGTATTACTAGCAGAAGCTTATGCTGATTATATGGCTGTTGCTAATGCCTCAAGCGGTTTTGATCCAGAGTGGGAGAAGAAAGGGTTATGGTAAAACAAACACAAGCCATTCGCTTAAGTGCAGAACAACGTTATGCTAAAGAGTTAAATAAGTTGCTGAAATTGGATAGTAATAACAATAAACCTCAAGGTTGGCAATTATCACCAAAATCGGTACGAACGTTTATTTTAGGCAATGAAGAGGTTGGCATCAGCCGCAAATTTTTTGGTGACGATCCTCTTGTTGATCGAGCGATTGTCTCTTTGCTTGGTAAACAAGGTTTAATGTTAGTTGGCGAACCAGGTACAGCTAAATCGATGTTATCTGAACTGCTAGCTGCAGCAATCAGTGGTGATTCAAACCTAACTATTCAAGGTACGGCAGGGACAAATGAGGATCATATCAGATATTCTTGGAATTATGCTTTATTATTAGCAGAAGGACCAACTGAACGAGCATTAGTTGGTTCGCCAATTTACCACGGTATGCAGCAAGGTAAAATTGTGCGCTTTGAAGAAATAACACGTTGTCCTCCTGAAATTCAAGACGTACTTGTGTCATTGATGTCAGAAAAGCAAATGATGATTCCAGAAATGGGACAGCATGCTAAAATTAGCGCTCGACCAGGTTTTAATCTTATTGGTACGGCAAATTTAAAAGATCGCGGTGTACATGAGATGTCGGCTGCATTAAAACGTCGCTTTAATTTTGAAACCGTTAACCCAATTACTGATAAAAACTTTGAAATAGAATTAATTCAAATGCAACTTAATCAGGAATTAGGTGAACTAAAATCGCAGATCATTATTCCAGTCGATGTCATTGAACTATTAGTAACAACGTTTCAAGAGTTAAGACAGGGGCAAACACAAGCAGGCACTAATCTGAAAACACCTGATGCGGTGATGTCAACAGCAGAAGCTGTCAATATTGTTTATGCCTCAGCATTAGATGCCTATTATTTTGATGAGGGCACCCTTGAGGGTGGACATATTGCTAAACAGCTTATTGGTGTAGTTTTAAAAGACAATGCTGATGATATTAAACGAATTCAATTTTATATGGATAATGTGGTGCGAGAAAGAGCCAAAAACTCATCAGTATGGCATTCATTCTATCAGGTGTCTAAAAAATTCTGGAAATAATAAATAGATAATCATTATGGGAAGCTCACCATTACCACAACGTCTACAAAATGCTTTGATATGTCGAGATGCATTACAACAAGCGCAGATCTATTTTGCTCCAGTGCGCCATCATAGTCCTGCTTGTAGTTATGCTTTGCGACAGTTGATTACTCAAATTAAACCGACTCATATTTTGATTGAAGCACCTGCTAGCTTTTCAGAAAAACTTGAGGAACTACTAAATAATAAGACAGAGCCACCCATTGCTATACTTTGTCAAACAGATCTTCAAGTAGACGAAGTTGTCTTTCAGAAGAATGAAGAATATAGTGAAGAATATAAAGAGGATGATATGGCTAACTCGCCATCGCATCAAATTACTCGCTCCGTATTTTATCCATTTTGTAGTTACTCACCAGAGTGGCAAGCAATGCAATTGGCAAAACAATACAATGCAAAAATTCAATTTATTGATCTTCCTTGGGCAGAACAAGTTACTCAAGAATTCACATCATTGCAGAGCAAATCATTACTTTCTGAAACCTATCTAAAGCATAGCCAATACATTACTCAATTGGCTAAGAAATTACATTGCCGTGATCATGACGAAGTTTGGGAGCATTTATTTGAATTAAGAAATTTTACCGATCTTGCTGATTGGCAAACATTTTTTGAAGATACGTTTATTTGGTGTGCAATGGCGAGGCTTGATTACGATTCATCATCACTTGAAGCTGAAGGATCGAGCCAACGAGAACAGCACATGTTAACCGCAATTGGGCGATTAAAAAAATCGACCCCCGATGCAAAAATTGTGGTGGTCACAGGCGGATTTCATACTTTAGCATTATTTGAAGGATTATGGCAAAACAAGCTTCTATTACCCAAACGAACCGATATTACCCGATTTAATCGACAGCAGAAAAGTGGCGACAGGGATCGAACTTGGCTTATTCGTTATAGTTTTGATCGTCTTGATGCATTAAATGGTTATACAGCAGGGATGAATTCTCCTGCTTATTACCAAAAATCTTGGCAATCAATGCTGGCTTATGAACAAAATTCTAACCAACCGCAAACAACCCAATGTTATCGAAAAACACAATTGATTGATTTTTTATCGATTATTACTGATAAATTAAGAAAAAAGCAAAATTGTAGTGATGCAATTGGTTTTATCCCTTTAAAGTCGGCGATTGAACAAGCCTGTTTATTAGCTGAACTTCGAGGTCATTATGGTCCAGGTCGTTATGATCTGCTTGATGGTATTCAATCTGCTTTTATCAAAGGAAGTATTCACGATGTACGCAGTGATTTTTGGCAAATAGTTTATCGTAGCTTATCAGGAAATCAATTAGGACAAATTCCTAATGATATAGCCTCACCACCACTTGTTAATGAAGTTTATTCAACACTTAAAAAATACCGTTTTAAGCTCGACGACACATTGCCTAAAACTACCCATATTGATATTTACCGTAACCCAGAACATCGGCAACGAAGTCGATTTTTACATCTACTTGCCTTTTTGGACGTTGGATTTGCTAATCGTCTTGACGGACCAAATTATCAATATGGAACAAGGTTAACCATTATGTTTGAAGATTGGCAATATTTATGGACTCCAATGGTTGAAGCTAGGTTAATTGAGCTGTCAGAGCAAGGCACGCAACTTGAACAGATTGCTATACAAAAATTGCAACACTCAATAGAGCAATTAACAGAAGATGGAATGGCACAATCTTGTTTGTGTGCAGTAAAAGGGGTGATACAAGCGGCGTTAATGGGATTACAAACCTATTTCTCTCAATTATTAGTGAAATTATCATCATTCTTAGAAGTTGACAGTAATTTATTGTCATTAGTGGATTGTGGGCATCGTTTACTCTATTTATGGCAAGGTCGGGACTTTTTAGCACTTAATGTCAGTTCAACTTTGTTAGCATTGCTAGCTAAAGTACCAAAACAAGCCTTTTTCTTACTTGATACATTAAAACAATCCGATACAGAGCAACAGCAAGAAAATTTAAAAACATTATTATTATTTAGAAATTTAATAAATAATCTACCAGATAAGCTAGATGTGAAAAAGTTGAAACAGGATTTTTACCTGAATTTACATCGTTTACAACCGTTATTAAGCGAGGCGCCATTGATTCGGGGCGCTATTGATAGTATTGCTTATTTGGACTCTCAAATTAGCCAATCAGAATTTGACCACAAAATAAAAATGGCTTTTGAGTTAGGATCCCAATATGAACATGCAAGTAGCTATTTTATGGGGATAATGCAATGTGCACCCGAATTAATTATCCACTCTTCACAATTATTAACAAGCCTTGATGAATTATTAGCGAATTGGAAACAAGATCAATTTATCGAAATACTTCCTGATTTACGACTTGCATTTACGCAACTCACACCGAAACAAAATGCGATAATTGCCGAAAAAATTTCTAAAAAATATAGTGCTGAAAAAGAAGATATGAGTATTGAGCAATATAGATTTAGTGAAGAAGAATTGCAAAAAACACTTTCTTTGGAATTATCTATCTCCCAATATATTCATCAACAACAACTACAAGATTGGTTTAAACAGTAAGGATTTAGCATGATCGGCAATAAAAAAATCATTGATAAAAAAAATGTTGCTCATGTTAAGCGATGGCGATTGATATTAGGAAAATATGCAGATGGACACCTTAATCAGGCGACATTTAACCAACATGATCATAACTTAGAACAAACATTAAATTATCTTTATCAGCATGAATACCGCAAGCGAGGTTTAAAAATAGGTGATGAAGATAGTAGGGATAGCGTTAGAAAAAAGATTTCACCTGGTGGCAATGAAAATTCTGTATTTAACACAGTAAATTGGCTCAATAAAACGCGAAAACTGTTCCCTAAAAGTACATTTGAACGCATGCAACAGCAGGCGATTGCCCGTTATCAACTGCAAGGAATTTTAAACGATCCTAATGTTATTAAAGCGTTAGAGCCGAATTTGAACTCTGTGCGTTTATTAATGAATTTAAGAGGGCAATTAAAAAGTGAAGTCTATTTGGCAGTTAAAGAGTTGATTCAAAACGTTGTTGATGAAATTTTACAAAAAATCAAATCCGATTTTGTTAATGCCTTGATAGGTAAAAGGAATCGATTTCGTCGTTCCAAAATACGTTGTAACCAAAATTTTGACTGGCGTGCAACAATTAAGGCTAATTTGAAACATTTTGATCAACAAAAACAACAAATGATTATTGAAAATGCGATTTTTAACTCCCGTGCAAACAAACAATTACCTTGGGATATTATTTTATGTGTTGATCAAAGCGCCTCAATGGATAGTTCAATTATCTATTCTGCTGTTTGTGCTAGCATTATGGCTAAATTACCTTCTGTTAACTTACATTTATTTGTTTTTGACACTCAAATTGTTGATCTGTCTCACTTAGCCCATGATCCTGTGGAAGTTTTAATGACAGTTCAGTTAGGGGGGGGAACTGATATTGCCAAAGCGCTCAATTATGCTGAACAAAAAATTAAAAATCCACAACGAACAATTGTGGTATTAATTAGTGATTTTTGTGAGGGAGGAGCATTAATTCACCTTTATGCAACTGTTTCAAGAATGAACAGCAATAGAGTCAAAATGTTAGGTTTAGCAGCGCTAGATGATAATGCTGATCCTGTTTATGATTTGCAAATATCGCAGCAATTAGCTAACCGTGGTATGCAAATTGCGGCATTAACACCAGAACACTTTGCTACTTGGTTAGCGGAGGTTATGCAATGAATTGGCAACATATCTATTTAAACTATGATCAAGAATCATTGGCACTTTATGCCAATATTGGCTTAGTTCGCCGTGCTCGTAAAGATATCGAGGCTAACAAAGTAAAATTAATTGAAAAAAACAATGAAGATTATTTAGAATTCAATGCAGATGGTCAGCAAGTTAGATTACCTGCTCAAGGTATTCAAGCCGCAAGTTGCAATTGTCTTGCTCACGGGCATTGTAAGCACATTATATCGGCTGTTTTATGGCTACAATCAAATGCTTCGTTGTTAGAACATTCTATTACCGATAGCAATAACATCGATGATGAAAATCAAATTAAACCGTTAGATCAATCCAATGATTCGCATAAATCTGATAATAAAATAAGTACAAAACAGCTTGAAACAATAAGACCTTTAGCTAACGTGTTAACTGAATTATTGTCATTAGATGCCTCCAAACTTTTAAAAAAAGCAGGAAAAAACAATATTTTTAAAGCTTATCAATTTGCGTGTAGTTGGCAAAAAAATCATTCAGTTACGATAGAATACCAAGATTCACAAATACGAATTATTGTTCCAGAAAGCGATACACCTATTATTTATATGGCGGGTACTGGCTTTGATGGAATGATTTCAACTTTCTGTACAAACCAAAAAATGGCAATACATTTAGCAGCTATTGCTTATCTATTTGAAAAAAATAACAAAACATGGCCGTGGCCAATCCAATATCGACAAAGCATAACACATGAAAGTGATCAGCTTTCTGCTGATGAAATTACTTTGATTAAACAGATTCAACAGCATATTTTTAAACTTATCAATCAAGGTTTATCTCATGTGAGTCATAATCAAGCTGAACAATTACAATTACTCAATATGTCAGCAAGATCTCAAGGATTACCTCGTCTGGCTGCAATGCTTCGGCATCTTAGTCAATTGGTTGAGTTACTAGCCAAACGGCATTTTGCGGTTGAAGAACAAGATATACTTCTTTTTTTAGGGCAGATACAAGCCTATACCGAAATGCTATTACATCATCAAGGTGAACAACTTTTCAAATTAAGAGGTAGGATAAAACGCCAATATAAAACAGAATTACAGCCCCTTGAGCTATTACCATTAGGCGGTCGTTGGTGGCAAAGTAAAACAGGTGCCATTGGTGCAACTTTCTACTTTTGGGATATTGAAAAACAACAATACCAAGAAACAACATTAGCCAGATCCTATAAAAACGATATCAATTTTAATCGCACAATGATTTGGAACAGTATGTCAATATGGCAAACATTTCCTTATATGTTGATGCAAAAATCAATAAAGCTTCATCATCCTCGTTTATCAGATACTGGCGAATTGGCGATTCATGGTTCAACGGTTACTTTACAAGAAACAGGGTGGAATGATAACAATTATCAGGATTTTAGATCAAAAGCAGGATTTGAAAATTGGTCAATACTGAGCGACTATTTACAAGATAATCATTTAGATGATTCACCTCTTAATGAGATGTTAATTCTTCATATAGCAAGCTCAAATAAACCTTATTTAGATGAAATTCGACAAAATTTAGTTTGGCAAGTAAATGATAATGATGGAAATAGCCTTTTTTTATGTCTCTTTTGGGATGAATATGAAAAATTACGTATCGATGTTTTAAAGAATTTTTTAGAAACCAACAATCACCCCTTAACCGTATTTGTCAACTGTGTAAAAAATGACAACTTTTTGGATTTAGAGCCTTTTGCATTGCTTTACAAAGAGCAACTAACAGGAGATATCAAAACATTAAACCTTGATTTTGAAGACTTCTGTCATAAAAGTAAAAAAAATAATTCTAAACAAAATGTTATTATAAATAATTATTTAGCGCATAAAAAGCATCTAGGCGAAAATCATTATATGACAGATTCACTTTCAACCTTAATTATTCAACCACTTTTAACGATACTTGAAAGTATGGTGTGTTCAGGAAGACTCGAATTATTCACTGATCAAAAACAGCAATTAATTGCGATCCAATATGATTGTGATACTTTAGGATTAAACACATTAAGTACCGTTTTAAATAAAATTCTCAGTCAACAACAAATAGCGGTAACACATATCTTACAAGCAGTTTACTTGTGTTATCTTTTAAAAAAGACAAACTACCAATTACCAATACAACTGAAAGATTTATGATATAAATAACTTATCGCTATTACATAACTCTAGTAGAAAATAATATTGCGTATTTTTGCGTTTATTATTCAGTAGAGCGTTATATTCTTTTATGCTAAATAAAGTTTTTAAATGTTATAAGACTAATATTCCAGTGTGATCGTAAGGTTCGTTTGGTACTATAAATAATACATAATTAGAATTATTTTAAAGGGTAACAAGCACTGATAAGACTTGTTAACAGGTCTTTAAGGTGTTATATTTAATATGCATAACAAAACAAGGGTATATGATCATGCCTAATATTATTTTGAGTGATACAACTGCAAGTATCAGTGAATTAAAAAAAAATCCAATGGCAACAGTGAATGCAGGACAAGGTTTGCCAGTTGCAATTTTAAATAGAAATCAACCTACATTTTATTGTGTTCCAGCCGAACTTTACGAAAAAATGCTTGATATGATTGATGATCAAGAATTAATTGCATTAGTTAAAGAGCGAGAAAAACAAAAGCTCGTTGATATTGATTTGGAAAGTTTTTTATGAAATACACCATCAAGTTTAGAAAGGATGCAGAAAAAGAATGGAAAAAACTTGATCGAACAATACAACAACAATTTGCAAAAAAACTACTAAAATGTAAAGAAAACCCTCATATACCAAGTAACAAGCTACGAGGAATCGTTAATTGTTACAAAATAAAATTAAAGGCATCTGGGTATCGATTGGTTTATCAAGTTCAAGATAATGTGCTAATTATTATTGTTGTCGCTATAGGAAAAAGAGAGCGTAATGAAGTTTATAACCAAGCGAGTAATCGATTGAAATAATTTAAATATCGTCATATTTTAGTTCAATTTTAATGACAACTATATCTTTTCAATGACATCACCACATAATCATAATATATAATAACTTTCATTCTGTAGAGAAACATATTTAACTAAAATTATTATAGTAAAATACTTAGAATTTTTACGTTAGGTCATTTTTTTTTGATTTATTGCACATTTAATATGATTAGTTGGCTTGATAGTAATCAAAAAATAATATGCTAGTATTTATGTGTACATAACATTTTTAATATGAAAGAATTTACATGATAGATTTTAGGTTAAAATCCTTGAAAGAAAACATGTAGGAGCTAATTTTTGAGTTCGCAATACCTCCTTTTAAAGATTATTGTTGGAACGAAACATCAAAGTATCTGGCAGAAAACGCATTTAACTTTATTGAAAGCATTATATACAACAATGTACCTAAGTATCAAAACCATGGGCATTGGGGGAAAACTGAAGTTAATAAAAAACAGTGGTTCTTAATAAAATCATCATTAATCAAGCTTAAACAGAAGCTTGATCACTCTCTAAATCTAATAGAACTTGAACACGACTTATACGATTTTAAGTTTATTTTTGATAATGATTTGCAAGAAATGACAAATAATTTTTACAAATATAAATCTTCTTTTTCACAGATGATTGGTGATTTTATAACATGGATTGATGATAATATACAAAAATACGGTTCAATTTATATTTTGGGTATATAACATTATTTATCAATAAAAGAATAAATGAATTAATTCTCAAATGCTAGTAATGTGGTTTAAAGGTCAATTCCCTTATTAAACCATTTAATGTTCCAATTCACTTGCAAGCATGACAACCTCAGGCAAAATATCCAAAATCAAAGCCAATTGTTGCATAACTAACAGATCATTATTCGTTTTATCATCATCAATTGAAACAGCCGAAATTGTTTCGATATAATCGGTAACGGATTTTTTAATAGCTTGGTATTCACCGTCGATCTTTTTAATGCTTAATAGATTAATAATATAGACCGACAAATCATCAAATAGATCGAAAGTCTGTTTTGAAAGAGGTTTATCGCGATGCGCACCTAAAGTCGAAAGATAGCTAATCAACGTATGATTAAGTGTTAACAAACGAAATCCCTGATCGATAACAACTGGATTCATATGCGGCTCTTTAGTCATCAAACTAATTAATGACGATAAATCTGCATTACTATCATGCGCTGCACGTCTAGCTAAACGATACATAACATCATTAGTTTTACCAGTCAAATACTGACGACCAATTAACGCTAAGTAATGGCTATCGTCATGGCAAACACGATCCACTAATTTAGGTAGATTTCTAAACTTCCAGTCAGGCCAAATAAAGCTCACAGCAAACCATGCAATAAAACAACCAATTAACGTTGCAATAATGCGCGCGACCGCAACTTCAATACTACTTTCGCCAATTAAACTGAAACTAAAAAACACCAGTAACGTAATAAACGCAGTAGCATAAGCATATTGTGAATTTTTAAATAGAAAAAACAGCCAACCGGTGATAATAATTAACACCAACTGCTCAGGAACACTTGGAAATAAAAACGTCAACGGAATACCTACAATAATCCCCAGAATGGTACCGATTACGCGTAATTTTAACCGATATTTTGTAGTTGAATAGTTAGGCTGGCACACAAACAAACTGGTTAAAATAATCCAATATCCATGTTGCAAATCAGAAAAATGAATCACCATATAACCAACAAAAAACACTACACACATACGAATTGCATGACGAAATAGTGCCGATTTTATGGTTAAATTGTTTCTAATTTTTGTAAAAATAGCATAAAAACTGGTTAGTTCTTCATCGATTAACTGATTATCTTCTTCTGCCTTTGGCAAATGTTGTTCAGTATCAATATTAGCAAGTAACAGATCGATAGAAAGCAAATTTTGATGTAAACTTTTAAGCGCTTTAATCATCAGCATATCGCTTTTATGACTAGCATGATATTGATTAATAGCTTCTTCAAGATACGAAAAATAACGTGAAAACAGCGGATCATGCTGATAAGTTTGATTTAACTTAATTGTCATTGCCAATTGCGCACAAGCTTTTGCTTGCAAATTTAAAATACGAGCAAATCTAAATAAAATATCACTATGTTTAAAATGCACACTAAGCGCTTGATAATGTCCATGCGCTGAACTTGCTCGCTCATGAATATCTTGCGCAACAAAATAATAGCTTAGTAACTTTCTAATATAAGCTTGTCCTCGATAGCTTTTTAAACGATTAAATAGCGAACGTTTGGTATTATTAAAAGCACTAATGAGTTGATTATTACTATTGTTTAATTGCAAAGTCTGTTTTTTAAAACCGTCAGATTCATCAGGATCAAACATCGCTGCCTTAGCATCAAGATACTGTGCTAAATCAATAAAACACTGTGAAAGCGATTGTTGGGTTGTGCGAATAGGTTGGATGATCGATTCAATTAACGAAACAACATTATACCAAAGCGCACCTAACAGCAAAAAACAGGGTAAGGTGTAATTATCGGTAAACAAATTATGCCCAAGCATGGTATAGGCAGCAATTAAAAGTGATCCAAACGCAATCACACCGTAACGTTGCCCAAGCGAACCAAGCATGGTAAAAATAAACGTTGAAGAGACCAAACCAATAATAAAAAATGCAGGATAATCAAATAACAACTCGACTGAAAAAGTGGCAATAGCAAAACAGAACAACGTAAGAATTAAATTAATACAACGGCTTAATAGACGAGTATCGATCTCGGTCAAGCCTGCTGCCACAACACCAAGCGTAAGGGGAATAACTAGCGAAGTATACCCAAAATACCACGGAACCAAAGTCGAACCAGTTAAACTAATTAACATCCGAAGACTAAAAAGAAGATTACTGCTGTAAAAGACTTTACGTAAAGACAAAATAAATGTGTGCACGGTGTATTGGGTTTGGTGTATGTTCAAATAATAGCTACTAGAATACTATATTGCATCAAATAGGGAAAGAGTGCAAAAAAGTTGTTTATTTCCAAGAAAAAGAAAAACAAAAAACTTCAATAAAATCAATAGTCTACCTGAACGATTTTAAAGTAAAAAACACACTTATAGCACCACAATGCTAATATTGCTTGCCTTATCACAGCATCAAAATATACCGATAACGAAATAAAGCTAGCACGCCAAACTGGGCTGTTTGGCGTGTTTGTGTTTTAGATGTTATTAGCAATATTAATCATTCCGCAAAAGCCAATATGTCCTAAAGCTAACACCCTATTTTAATTATAAAATTCTCCTATCTATAAAGTCGAATTGTTTGCATCTTTACATTTCTTTATAAAAAAGTCCGCCAAAAAACTAGTCAATCATTCCTTAAACGGTTATACTTTCATCGTTTAAGAAAAATGAGCTTATTAAATAAGCGAATAAACATAAAAATTCAAATAAAACAAAATATTACTTGACAGGTGAAACGAAATGCAGTACCATTTTAGGCACAAGGCACAAGCACTGGCAAACCTATGTCTTAAATTTATTAAATAATCCTATTCGACGAGTTTTTACACAAAACTTATTTATATCTTCGAAATTATCGCTCAAATCACCTAAAACAGCTTTGCTAGTATTAGCACTGTTATTATTGTCATGGAATGTACAGGCGAATGATAAAAAGGCTCGAGCAGGTAATCGTAGTGATGCAATAATAATACCGTCGCCAGTTATCAATTATGCAAGGCCGAATCTATATGTGGGTGTGGAAACAGTTGCAGGCCCAGCTGACATATGGAATCCTGATAAGGGCTTTTTAGTACAATCAATCAATCCTGAGTCATACAGCCTAAATTTTCCGACTACAGGTGCGCATAATTTATATTTTGATTTACTCATAACTGGAGATATAGATATAGAAGAATTGACATGGGAACCGGTCACGCATGAGGGAATCACTGCAACAGTGACAAATGTTGTAGCTAATGATAGGTGGATTCCTCAAGAAGATAAAGGACAAGTTGTCGCCCGTGTTAAGCTAACAGGTCCAGAGGCAAGAAATCAATGGGACAATCCTAATCCTAGCCCAATTGCTAAGCCACAGTTACCGCAGACGTTTGAGTTAGTGGGTAGAGATATATATGGCGTTGAGGTAGTAAAATATGGATTTGTATTAAGGCAGTGGTTCGTCAATCGGGGTGCTCACCAGGACATTTATAGAGACCATTTAGCATGGTGTAATAGTTTGGGTTATCGAATGCCACGGGTAAGAGATTTAACCAATTCAAACTATAATAATTTAGGCGCCACGCCGTCGTCTGGGGGGAATTATTACAAGCGTCACATAGGCGCTGGCTTTTTCACGGAGTGGGGCACCATGAGCAACTACACTGATGCGGGCTTGGACAGCACCTACTGGACGAGCGACGCCTCAAATGACTTCCAGTTCCCTGTCTACTCGCACAACGGCGTCGTCCTCGGCTTCAATATCAGCTACTCCCGCTGGGGCCTTTGCACCGCACCTTAGTTTTTAGCGTTTAGTTCTTAATCCTTAGGGCGCGGAAGGGGGTTACGGTGCTTGAGAGGATAATATAACAAAGAATAAAGCCCTCGCGTAGTTGGGGCGCTGAGCAGGCAAAGCCAGCGAGCCTTGCGCTTTAATGGCAGAAAATCAAAATAGCACCCCGACCGATACGACTTAAAATCTTGTGCTTTTGTTATTAACTAGCTGTTATTAACAAGTTATTATTAAATAACTATTATCAAATAACAAAAGCGCTTTTATTAAAAAGCCAAATTCAACGTAATAAAAAAATAACTAGCCTATAATTGTTTGATTTCATTTAGAAATGCAAATAAAAACTTAAATAAAATCAATAGTCTACCTGAACGATTTTAAAGTAAAAAACACACTTATAGCACCACAATGCTAATATGCCTACCTTATCAGAGCGTCAAAATATACCGATAACGAAATAAAGCTAGCACGCCAAACTGGGCTATTGGGCGTGTTTGTGTTTTAGATGTTATCATCAATATTAATCATTCCGTAAAAGTCAAAAAGTCTTAAAGCTAACACCCTATTTTAATTATAAAATTCACCTATCTCTAAAGCCAATCGTTTTTATCTTTACATTTCTTTACAAAAAAGTCCGCCAAAAAACTAGTCAATCATTCCTTAAACGGTTATACTTTCATCGTTTAAGAAAAATGAGCTTATTAAATAAGCGAATAAACATAAAAATTCAAATAAAACAAAATATTACTTGACAGGTGAAACGAAATGCAGTACCATTTTAGGCACAAGGCACAAGGCACAAGCACTGGCAAACCTATGTCTTAAATTTATCAAATAATCCTATTCGACAAGTTTTTACTCGAAACTTATTTATATTTTCGAAATTATCTCTCGAATTATTATCGAAATTATCCACAAAACTATCTTTAAAAATTCCATTGGCATTAGCGCCTTTGTTGTTATTGCCGTACTCTTTAGAATCGCAGGCATTATCGGCCACGACTTCTGAGCGCATTCATGGTACTGCACCTTATTTAACCTTTGATGGCGGTGTTACTAAAGTGACTGAAATAAGGGAATTATTAGGTATTAAGTTATCAGACGGTCGAACATTCACACCGCAAAATAATTCTTCATCATCGACAGCGCCAATTGAGTTACCTAATGTAGGGGATACTTTTGCTGATATTGAAATGATAGTCCCGCCATTAAGCGACTCAATAAATATAAATGACTTAGTAACACAAGGTAAATGGGGCGATGATGATGGGGATGGACAGGGAGCAGATGAAGTTACTGCATCAGGGAGTATATCGTTAGTAATAAAAGATAAAGATGGCAATACCGTTAATCGTAGTGATGCATTAGATATATGTAAAGCACCTTATAAGGTAACCTTAGATAGTTCAGGGGGTGCTTTAGAGACTCGTTATGGCATGCCGAATAGTAGTACGTTTAGTGGAGGAACAGCGGAGTATTATATCACACCACCTTCACCGCCCGTTATTTGTTCGGTCGGGCCGAATTTGTATTTGGGTGGAACAACTGGCATTGGTTGGGACGACCCAAGCTTCGCTGGTCCTGCTAACATATGGAGTCCTACTAAGGGTTTTTTAGTTCAGTCAACAACCCCATCATCTTACGACCAAAATTTTCCGACTACAGGTGCAGATGGATTGCATTTTGATTTGGATATAGGTGGAATAGATGCAAGTCAGTTGAGTTGGACAGTTAACACGAGTGGTAGTCTAAATGCAACAGTGAGTTGGAGGTTGTCTGATATATGGATTAACGATGGTTCAAAATATGTACCACGGGTAACGTTGCATGGTCCAGAGGCAAGAAGCCAGTGGGACAATCCCATTCCTAGTCAAATTACCGTGCCATCTTTGCCGCAGACATTTGAGTTGGTTGGTAGGGATAGTCGAGGTAATGAGGTTCGTTATGGATTTGTGTTGAGGCAGTGGTTTGTCAATCGAGGTGATCAATTTAAATTTTATAGTGACCAGTTAGCATGGTGTAATAGTTTGGGTTATCGGATGCCACGGGTAAGAGATTTAACCAATGCGGTCAGAAAAGCTAATCCTTCTATTTCAGGCGCAGCACCTAGTTCACCAGCTAATCATTACAGGCGTCACATAGGCGCTGGCTTTTTCACGGAGTGGGGCAACATGGGCTACCACACTGATGTGGGCTTCGCCGGCACCATCTACTGGACGAGCGACGTTACAGGTAGCTACCAGTTCGATGTCTTCTCGTTCGACGGCTCCGTCGGCGGCTACAGTGCCGGCGACTCCCGCTATGGCCTTTGCACCGCACCTTAGTTTTTAGCGTTTAGTTCTTAGTCCTTAGGGCGCGGAAGGGGGTTACGGTGCTTGAGAGGATAATATAACAAAGAATAAAGCCCCCGCGTAAGTTGGGGCGCTGAGCAGGCAAAGCCTGCGAGCCTTGCGCTTTAATGACAGAAAATCAAAATAGCACTCCGACCGATACAATTTTCAAGCTTGCGCTTTTGCTATTAACTGACTGTTATTAACAAGCTGTTATTAATAGCTATTATCAAATAACAAAAGCGATTTTCTTAAAAAGCCAAATTCAATGTAATAAAAAACTAGCCTATAAATGTTTGATTTTATTTAGAAATACAAATAAAAACTTCAATAAAATCAATAGTCTACCTGAGCGATTTTAAAGTAAAAAACACACTTATAGCACCACAATGCTAATATGCCTGCCTTATCACAGCATCAAAATATACCGATAACGAAATAAAGCTAGCACGCCAAACTGGGCTGTTGGGTGTGTTTGTGTTTTAGATGTTATCTGCAATATTAATCATTCCATCAAAGGTCAAAATGTCTGTAATATAACACCATATTTTAATTAAGAAATTATCCAAAAAACTAGCCAAAATTTTCACAAAAGATTATACTTTTACAGCTGATAGAAAATCAGCTTATTTAATAAGTTAATAAAAATGAAATGGAACATTCATTAATAGGTGAAATATAATGGATTATTGTCGTAGGAGCAAAAATAGGCAGGCCTATATCTTAAATTCTCTTAAAACTTTAAATTATCAAAAACTCTTACAAACTGATAATTTTTTAGGGAATTTAGCGGATTTATTTATACCGCAACTAAAATTCATTTTTACATTCTCAAGCGTATGGTCCTTGACTCCGTTGTTGTTATTATCGTATTCATCGAACTCTCAAGCACTAACGGCTCATACAAGCGGTGTAATACAAGGTAGTGCACCTTATTTAACGTTTGACGAAAGTCGAACTAAGGCTATAACTACTGATGAGCTATTGGCTATCACATTATCGGATGGTAGTAAAATCACACCAAAAATGAATAGTTCCTCGTCTGTAAAGCCAATTGAGTTACCCGTAGAAGGCCAAAGTTTTGCTGATATTAATATGATGGTGCCAGCATCTACTAATTCAGTGAGTATAAATAACTTAGTGACACGTTATCATTATTGGGGAGATGATGATGGAGATGGCGAAGGTAGCGGTGGAGTTAGAATAACAGGAAGTATAACGCTCAGGATAACCGATAGTGATGGTCGAGCAGTTAATCGTAGTGATGTTTTAGATATTTGTAAGTCACCTTATAAAGTGGAATTGAGTAGTACAGACGGTAGTATAAGCACTCATTACGGTATACCAAACACCAGTACTTTTAAAGGTCGTAAAGTAGCATATTACTTCAAACCGAAGGCATCGCCAATCATTTGTTTTGTAAGGCCAAATCTGTTTTGGGGGGACAGATTAAGTGCTGGTCCTGCCGACATATGGAACAACAAAAAAGGATTTTTAGTTCAATCAACCCATCCAGACTCATACAGTCAAAATTTCCCGACAACGGGAGCTGATAATTTATATTTTGATTTCATCATAGGTGGAGTAGACGCTGGTCAGTTGACTTGGGAACCTGTTACTCTGGAGGGAATAACTGCTACGGTAACAAATCTTGTAGCTAGTGATGGATGGATTCCTAATGCTGATAGAAGGAAAGTCGTAGCACGCGTTAAGTTAACAGGGCCAGCAGCAAGCAGTAATCAAAAACAGTCAGATACTCCCAGTATAATTTCCAGGCCAAGTTTACCACAGACGTTTGAATTAGTGGGTAAGGATAGTCGTGGTAATGTATTAAAATATGGATTTCAATTAAAGAAATGGTTCGTTAGTCGAAATAAAGAAGATATAGCTTCTAATCAGGAATCTTGGTGTAATAGTATAGGTTATCATCTTTCACAGACAAGTGATCTTACTAATGAAGGTGAATCTGGACGTGGAGCAAAACCGTCTTCAAGTTATAAACATTATCAACGCCGAATAGGAGCTGGATTTCTTACAGAGTGGGGACCTTTGCATAATTACATTGATGGGGGTTTTGGCTCCTCTTTTTGGTCAAGTGACAGGAAAAAAGATCTCCACGATAATATAATTTATTGGCACGAGATAAGCCCAACAGGTCGTTCTATCTGGAAGGGTGGTACTGTCAGTACTGCGGCTGTTTGTGTTTTTAGTGCTTTGTAAGGTGTAGATAGGAGTTATGGTGTTAATAAAAGACAAAACCAACGTAAAGATAAGTCCCAATAGGAAAAGTTTGCTGTCTGGGTACTTTAATGATTGAAAGCAAAAAAAGCGGTTCGACTAGCAATACTGAAGGCTTACGCTTTTGCATAAAGTGCAAAAGCATTTTTTTAATTCACCACAATAAAAAAATCAACCAATAGTTATTTGATTTCACTTAAAAACTTTAATAAAATCAGTATGCTATCTGAGCTGTTTATATAAAAAATTCTACCGCTTTAGCTTAAAATTGTTCAGAAAACATATTGATTTTATTTGTGTGTTTGTTTTGATATCTTTCTAATAAAAGGATTATGTGAAAAAACAGCAACCAAATAGTTGCTGCTTTTTATTGCGTTTGTTTTTTTCGGTTATTTAATCGCTTTTGCTACAATTTCTTGCGCCTCTTGCTGTAGCGTATTTAAATGCTCGTTACTTATAAAGCTTTCTGCATAAATTTTGTAAGCATCTTCTGTTCCTGATGGGCGAGCGGCAAACCAGCCGTTTTTGGTTATCACTTTAAGCCCACCAATTGCAGCATTGTTAGCTGGTGCAGTGGTTAAACATTGAGTGATTTTTTCACCCGCTAAGTTGTCGGTGGTTAGTTGGCTAGCATCAAGTTTGGCTAGTTTTTGTTTTTCACTAAACGAGGCTGGCGCTTGGATTCGTCCATAATAAGAAATACCAAATTTATCTTCAAGTTCTTGGTACTGTTCTTGTGGGTTTTTGCCTAGTTTAGCCGTCATTTCGGCAGCAAGCAGACATAAAATAATGCCATCTTTGTCGGTAGACCATACTTTACCGTTCGTTCTTAAAAACGATGCGCCTGCGCTTTCTTCGCCAGCAAATCCAAGTTTGCCATTGTAAAGCCCATCGGCATACCATTTAAAACCAACTGGGTATTCTAAGTACTGTTTGTTTAAGCTATTTGCAACTCGGTCGATCATTGAGCTTGTGACTAATGTTTTACCAATAGCAATATCTTTGTGCCATTGTGGACGGTTTTGGAACAAGTAATTAACACAGGTTGAAAGGTAGGCATTTGGGTTCATTAGCCCTTTTGGTGTCACAATGCCATGACGATCAAAGTCGGTATCATTACCAAAGGCTAAATCAAATTGGTCTTTTAATTTTAATAACCCAGCCATAGCCCAACGGCTTGAGCAGTCCATACGAATAACTTCGTCATGATCTAGATGCATAAAGCTGAAAGTTGGATCGACTTTGTTATTAACAATATTAAGGTTGATGCCATACTTTTCGGCAATGCGTGACCAATAGGTAATACCAGCACCACCCAATGGGTCAACACCGATTTTGAGCGATGATGATTTGATAAGAGAGAGATCTAAAATGTTTTCAAGATCGTTGATATAGTCGGTTTCGTATTCTTTGGTGTGGATGTAATTTGAATTTAGAGCCTTGTCTAAGGTGACACGTTTTACACCATTGAGTTTGTTTTTTAGTAATTCATTGGCGCGGTTTTCAATTTGTTTGGTGATGTCAGTATCCGCAGGTCCGCCATTGGTTGGGTTGTATTTTATTCCGCCATCTTCTGGTGGATTATGCGATGGAGTGATAACAATGCCGTCTGATAGCTGTGATTGTTTGTTTTGATTGTAAGTTAAAATGGCATGCGAAATCACAGGCGTTGGCGTATAACCCCAATCACGAGCCATAACCACGGTTTGCTCATTGGCGACAAAAACTTCAAGCACTGATTTTAAGGCAAGTTCTGATAAGGCATGGGTGTCTTGACCAATAAAGCAAGGGCCTGTAATGTTGTTCGCTTTGCGGTATTCGGCAATTGCTTGAGCAACGGCTAATATATGTGCCTCATTAAATGTGCCTTTGTTTGAGCTTCCGCGATGACCTGATGTACCAAAAATGACTAATTGGCTAGCATTATCCGTATCAGGTTGGATTTGGTAATAGTTATTGCGTAATGTTTCAACGTTGATAAGATCTGATGGTTGAGCTAACATTCCTGCGCGGCTTTGCTTGGCCATTTTTTACTCCTCTTTCATAAAAAAATACTTTATATGACTAAAAACGCGAATCTGTTGAGTTTATATCACGTTTTTAGTTTTTTTATTTTTATTTAACCTATTAAGGTAAAAATGCGTTGGTGACTTGGTTTATCATGGTTTCAGATATACCCATGTCACTCATTATTGATTCAATAATATATAATTTTCTGGCAGTATTAGTATTGCTGATAACCCAATAAGGTGTACCAATTATTTCGCGGGGTTTTGTGTTTTTGCCTGATGTTTCTAGTAATTGTTTATCTTTGGCTAAATATTTTCGCTTGCTCCCATGTAAGGATGTTGCGGCAATGGCAAATAGTGCTGGATTATAGTTATACAACGCACTAAGCAGTAATATAAAGCGACTAATAATGGATTTCTCGTTCGTGAAAGCGTCACTAGTTAATAAGTCATTAAACAGGGGATAATGATTCTCTTTTTGTGTAATAGTCTGTTTTTTTGCCGATGTAGATTGGTTTATGTTTAATAAACGTCGTAATATACTAGATGCATCTTCGCCAATGTGTTTAGTTTGACCAGCAATAAATTGGTATAATTCTTCGTCGATTTCGATAGTTTTCATTATGTTACTTGTGCCTATTGTATTATTTCACGGGACATCCTAAAGCAGGAATTTTGCCTAAATGCGAATCATGGGCTGATTTGTTATCTAAACAATCATTCGATGGCTGTTTAATGGCAGCATTATCGGTTGTTGTAGGTGCTTGATTTGCATCATGACAAGCAGTTATCATAACTGATAATGTTAATAGAAAAAATAACCGTTTCATATATTCATTGCATAGTTGATAAATTTTTGTGCTGAGTATAACCTAACTTAAGCATAAATTGTATTGGCTATTGATAAAATAATGAAAATGGTATTGTTGTTTTTTTAAAAAAATATTATTCTAAACTGTGTATAAAAAGCTTATACTATTATTATATGAGGAATAAATTATGAAAAAAATCGTCACGTTAACTATTTTAGCTGCAATTTTATCTGGATGTAGCAATAGTGATGTTTATTCTGGCGATGTTTATACAGCAGATCAAGCAAAACAAGTTCAGCAAGTAAGTTATGGTACAGTTGTTTCAGTACGACCTGTTAAAATTCAAGCTAATGCGTCAAATGGTAAAAGTGAAAGTGTAGCAGGTAGCCTTGGTGGTGCTGTTATAGGTGGCGTTTTAGGTAATACTATTGGTAATGGTAGTGGTCGTGTGTTAGCTGCTGCAACAGGAGCTATTGGCGGTGCGATTTTGGGTGATGCTATTCAAAATAAATCTAGCCAAGCTAGTGGTGTTGAGTTAGAAATCAAGCAAAAAAACGGATCTAATATTGTTCTTGTACAAAAAGGTTCGGCTAACGATTTTTATGTTGGTCAAGCTGTTCGTTTAGTCACTAATGGTAAACAAATTAGCGCATCACCACGTTATGGTAGTAGTACAAAAAAATAACGCTTAATTTTATTAGTTTTGGACATATTGTCCTTAAATAACAACTAATTTTCGCTCATCTTGATGATGAGCGAAATACTTCGGTTAATAATTTGATTAAGACAATTCTTGTTGTTTGTCTTCTACCTATAATCACTCAGTTTTTAACAAAAATTTGCCTGTCTGAATTCTAACGTATAAACTCAAACAAATTATTAATTGTTATAAAAGGATAATAAAGCAATGCGTATATTACATACTATGATTCGAGTTGGCGATCTACAGCGCTCAATCGATTTTTATACTCGTGTAATGGGAATGCGGGTGTTAAGAACTAGTGAAAATACTGAATATAAATATTCACTTGCATTTGTTGGTTATGGTGATGAAACAACTAGCTCAGTTATTGAGTTAACTTATAATTGGGGTACCGATAAATACGAGCATGGTTCGGCGTTTGGTCATATAGCTATTGGTGTTGATGATGTTGCTAAAATGTGTAATGATGTCAAACAAGCTGGAGGAAAGGTAACGCGCGAAGCTGGACCTGTAAAAGGTGGCTCAACCATTATTGCTTTTGTTGAGGATCCTGATGGCTATAAGTTAGAGTTGATCCAAAATGATCAGGCTGATAAAGCGTTAGGTAATTAATTTATTCCATAAAAATATCGCCACTTTTTGGGCGATATTTTTCATCTTATTTCGAATTATTCCCCTAGCAAATCTATTAATAATTGCCTATTGATGATAGCTTGTTTTGGTTGCTCAAGGCTGGCAGCGGTAATAATGGCACTTAAGGCATTTAATGAAGTGTCAAAATCATCGTTAATAATGACATAGTCATATTCGTTATAATGCGAAATTTCAGATCGGGCTTTTTGCATTCTTTTGGCAATCACATTGTTGTCATCTTGTCCTCGTTTAACTAGGCGGTTTTCAAGCTCTTTGAGCGAAGGTGGTAATATAAATATGCTTTTTGCTTTTGGCATTTTTTTGCGTACTTGCCTTGCACCTTGCCAATCAATATCCAAAAAAACATTAATTCCTTGCGATAGGCTTTGTTCTATTTCGGCTTTAGATGTTCCGTAATAGTGATCAAATACGTTGGCATATTCGACAAATGCTTGCTGATCAATTAAAGATTCAAAGTGTTTGTGATCCACAAAGTAATAGTGTTCACCATGCGCTTCTCCTGGGCGAGGATCGCGCGTAGTATGCGAAATTGATACTTTAGCTTGATGTTGATTTTTTTGAGCTAGATAAGCTTGGATCAGGCTTGATTTGCCTGCACCACTTGGTGCAGAAATGATAAATAAAGTTCCTGTATGCATAGATATATTTGTCACATTAATTGTTATTAAGTTATTTTGATTGTCATCAATATTAGTTAAGCAATATTATAGCAAATATTCGACAATATATTGTGGCTTATTGTAAATTAAGTTATTAAATTAATGTTTTGTTTTTAGTCAAAATAGATTTAAATAGTCAGTTTTAATATGTATTTGCAATATAGGCAATATTAATCTATAACATATTGTTATTATTAAGGAATATTTATGCCATTATCATTTAAAGATGGAGTTTATGCTTGTGTCCCAACACTATTGGGGTATATCGGTATTGGTATCGCTGCTGGTGTTGTGGGTAAATCGGCAAATTTATCGGTACTCGAAATTACATTACTGGCTATTATTGTTTATGCAGGCGCTGCGCAGTTTATTATTGCTGGATTAATGATAGTAGCTACGCCTATTTCGGCTATTATTTTTACGGTTTTTTTAGTTAATTCACGTCATTTTTTGATGAGTATGGCGACAGCGCCAGCTTTTCGCAAATCATCGTTATTAAATAATATTGGTATCGGTAGCTTATTGACCGACGAAAGTTTTGCCGTGGCAATAAATGCGATGACAAATAAAGTGCCAGTTAATGCTGCTTGGATGCATGGACTTAATTTAACTGCTTATATTACTTGGATTTTGTCTTGTTTTCTTGGTGCTTTAATCGGAGAGTGGTTGCCTGATCCTATGCAATTTGGTCTAGATTATGCTTTAGTTGCCATGTTTATTGGTTTGCTCTATTTGCAATTGATCAGCGATAATAGCAAAAGTCTTAAAAATCGGCTTTTAGCCATGTTAACCGTTGCTGTTTTGCTAATTTTCTTAATGCGTTTTGTGTCACCTGAAATGGCTATTTTAATCAGTACGTTTGGCGGTTGTTTTATGGGTATGGCAATGGAGAAAAAGCATGACAACTTATAGTTTATTGATTATTTTAGGTTGTGGGTTAGTAACTTGGTTGCCAAGAGTGATTCCATTTATATTAGTTCGTAAATTTCAGTTACCTAATGTTGTGACTCAATTCTTGTCATATGTACCTTTATGTATTTTAACAGCACTATTTGTGCAAAATTTATTTGTGGCAAAAGAAGGGCATTTTCCAGATTTTAATGTGGAATATTGCTTAGCGACAATTCCAACCGTAATTGTCGCCTTTTTGACTAAGAATCTGATGTGTATTGTAGTTACTGGTATGTGCTTTATGGCGTTAATTCGCTATTTTATGATTTGATTTGTATCAATCAATAACTTAATTTTAATCATTATTGTGAGTTCAAACAAAAGCAGGGCAATTGCCCTGTTTTTCTTGTTATATTTTTTATGTTCTTTCTTTTTGTTCAAGTTTACTAATCGATTTTAATATCTTTTCTGCTTCGCTGTCTTGGCCTAGTTGAGTGAGATAATTAGCCATCGCTTTTTGATAAGCCATATTATTTAAAATGGCTCTTGGTTGTTCATTCCACCATTTTACTAGTGTTTGTGCATCACTATTAGTCGATAATTGCTTAATTCGACCAATATAGGCTGCTTGTTTAAACTGATCTAGTTGCGACTCGCTGTACACTTTAGCTTTGTACATTGCTGGTAATAGGTCAATAATCGCTTGATAATCACCCATTTCATAATAAAGTTGATCTGCTAATCTAAGTACTTCAGCATTGCGAGGCTTTTCGTTTAGTAGCTGATCTAATGTGATGCGTGCAGTTGTGTATTCTTGGTTTTTTAGTTGCAATCTAATTTGTACTAGCTGAAAGGCAAATAACTCATTAGGTTGGCAACTTTTAGCGGCTTGTTCTAGCGACTGATTAGCGGGGATTAATTCATCATTATTAATTTGAGCTTGTGCCGCAAGTAAATACGATAAGGTGGTATTTTTTGCCCCTTTGGCACTTTTGATAAATAGTTTAGCAGCTTGCTTATAATCACCTTCAAGTAATAACATTTGCGCTTGTTCAACACGTTTTATCGATTTTTTTGGCGACTTTAAGCGTAGCCAATTGCCTAATGCTGTTTTAGAATTAAAAATTTTATTCAATAAACAATAGATTAAATAAAGGCAAAGTAGACCAACTAATTCAAGTATCATAAATGAATTAAATGACATGCTGACACGATATTTGGCAAATTCAAATACCGCTGAACCTTGGTGGCCTTGTAATAATGGTCCCAAAAAGAATCCACCCACTAGTACTAAGAAAATAATTAGTATTTTTATCATTATTATTCTCCTATTTTGTTAACATTGAGCGAACGCGGGTTTGCATTAGTTTTTCAAGTTCGCCAATGCTAGTTAGGCTTTCAGGCACATTTTGATTGCTGATTGATTGATTTTGCAAATTTTCAAGTTCATTAATAAATGCTTTAACGCTTGGAGCATTCCCATCAAAATAAGCATTAACCCAAATTGCGGTTTCATTTAGTGCACGTTGGTAAATAAGTTCTTGATGTCTTGGTACGGCTTGCGCTGCAATCAATAAACGGAAGCGGATGTTTTCACGTAGGTAAAGCGACTGTTCCAAATTCAGTGGTGCTTTTAATATTTGGCATTTGACGATTTGTTTTTCGTCTTGTCCTGCTTGTTCTAAGCAAGCCTTAAAGTTGGACTCTTTGTCATCAAGTTTTTCTATGGTGATAAATTTATCCATAAAAGTCTTGGTACTGTTTAATAAATTATCAGACCAATCGTTAACCGATGATGATACCTCACTATTATTATCATTAGCTATATTGTTAATGTTTGTTTGTGGTGTGTTTGTAGCATCTTCGGCATATTGTGTCATGCCAAGATCGATATCTTTATAATTACCTACTAAAGGTAATTCGGTAAGCGATTCTGATAAACCGATTAAATTCATAATAATGCCATCGGTATCAGTAAAGCTTACTTGAGCAAGTGAATTAATATCCTTACTAATTGCTTGTCTTGCAGGCAATAGGCTTGGGTCATCAGCTTGGGTTAGGCTTTCGTCAGCACTTTTTAGTAGTAATCGTGCGGATGTGTAGTCTTGGTCACTCCAAATTTTACGACCAGCTAAATGTACTAAGTAATTGGCTTGTGAAATTAACCAAACATTGTGATCACTTGTTGACATTGCTGCTAAGCGTTCATTGATATTTTGTAAGCTTTGTTCTGTCAATTTTTGTGAATCATTAATTTGAGTTGTTAATTGTTGCTGTAGCTGTTGTTGATCACTCAGTTTACGATCAATACGCTGTTCTAGTGAATTGAATTGCTGATTTTGTTTATTAACTGCGTCGGTAATACTACTTTGTAAATCATTTGTTATACTTTGCTTGGTTGTTTGTTTTAAATTGGCCAGCTCAGTTTGTAATATTGAGATGGTTTTTTTTTGTTTTTTAATTTCCTGTTGACCATAATAAAGCCCCAAACCACCTAAGCAAACAGTTAATGCTATAGCAATTATTGATAGTTTTGAAACGGGTGATTTGCTTGTGTTCTTAGTGTTATCGCTAACACTGTTTTTAGGTTGGGATTTAGATTCCACAGATGGATTGGATTGAGTGGTTGTTTGATTTTTTTTATCTTCTTTCATAGTGTTATTCGCTTCATTTTGAACCGCTGTTATCGTTATTTGACTAAACGAAGTTGTGTTTATTGTTGAAAGTGTTGCATTGGCACCGTAATATTTTGGTGGCATAAATAACCTCATTTAGATTTCTAGAAATTTATGTTGCATTATGACATAGAGTTAACATTGTTTTAAATAAATTTTAATTATTGTCTTAATAAGTAAGTGTCATAGATTATTTATATTATCGGCTATAGTATAATTTATCATTACAGCGTTAAAAAGCTTTTGATTATTCGCACTACTCACTAGTTGAACTTTTTGCCAATTAAGTTGTTTCGCTTTTGCAAAAATTCGTTGGCTTGTTACTACAAGATTAGCATGCATTTTATGTTCAAGATTGATATATAACTCAAGCTGGATTAAGTGTTCTAGACTAGTAATAATGATGATTTGATTTTCAATATTACTAGATAATATCTTTGGCGGATAGGTGATTGGCTCACGGCAGTAACACGTTATTAATTTTACTTTGGCTTTTCGATTTGTTAGTGTTTGAGATAATAATTGCCGACCTGAATTACCGCATAAAATTAAAACAGTATGATTTTGTACAGATTCTTGCTGTAGTTTTATCAATAATCCTTCACTGTCTTCTTGTTCTGGATAATTGACTTTAGTTGTGGTGAGCTGGTTAAATAATTGTGCTGACTTTTTTCCTATTGCGTAATACCGAACATTAGTTGGTAATATTAGATTGCCAATATAGGTTTTAATAACGTGTGTAACTTGTGGTGAAACAACGATCACAATATCGTTAGGTAAAAGTTTATTCAGTTGTTGTTGTAAATTTAGTAGGTCATTGCCTTGTGAAATAGTAAAAAATGGAAGATGTTGTACAGGCAAATTTGCTTGAGCAAATAGTTGGGTAAGGTTTTCACCCTCTGGAGAGGGTCTAGTTACATAAATCATCCGCCATTTAATTCCTTTAATATTGTTTTCGCACCTTGATCTAATAAGCGTTTTGCTAATTCTTTTCCTAACTTTTCGGCTTCAGTTATACTGCCTTCTAATGCCACTTTGATTATTTTAGAACCGTCAATGCGTCCAACAAGTCCTTGTAGTGATAAAATATTGTTATTTAATTGGCTATAACAAGCAATGGGTACTTGGCATCCGCCTTGTAAGGCTTTATTCATTGCTCTTTCTGCTTCAATACAAACTCGGCTATGTTTGTCATCAAGCACTGAAAGAATCTCTAATATTTTTTTGTCATCTGCTCGGGTTTCAATACCAATAGCACCTTGTCCGACAGCAGGTAAAATTAAGTCAGTATCAATATATTGTTTGATTCTGTCTTGTAGTGCTAAACGTTTTAAACCCGCTGAAGCTAGTATGATGGCATCGTATTGTTGATTATCCAATTTAGCTAAACGAGTGCCGACATTGCCACGAAGATCTTTAATTTGTAAATGGGGATATTTTGCCCGCAATTGACATTGACGTCGTAAACTTGATGTACCAATTATCGCACCATTGGGTAGCTCATCTATATTTGAATATTTATTTGAAATGAAGCTATCACGTACATCATCTCGCTTGCAAATTGTGGCTAGTGTTAATCCTTCAGGAAACTCAGCAGGGATGTCTTTTATTGAATGGACTGCAATATCTGCTTCGTTATTTAATATTGCTTGTTCTAGTTGTTTTACAAAAAGACCTTTACCACCAATTTTTGATAAAGGGCTGTCTAGCAATACATCACCTTTAGTTACCATGGGAATTAATTCCACAGTCAAATTTGGGTGATTAGTTAAAATTTGTTGCTTAACAAAATTTGCTTGCCATAGCGCTAATGGGCTTTTACGAGTTGCAATGCGAATGTTCAATTAATTTCCCTATTTTTGGTTTAGGTGATTTATATTTAATGAGTAATTTCTACACTAGTGTGATTAATATGATCACCTGAAAGTCAATATGGCCTGATAGGGTGTGACTGTATCAGGCTATTTGAATTTAAGTAGTTATTCTAAATTGTCAACAAAGCTAACGGCATAACCAATATAGTTAGCTGGTGTTAACTGTTTTAATCGTGTTTTTTCACTTTCGGGTAGATCTAATGAGTCAATAAATTCTTGCATGCCTTTTGCATCAACTCTTTTGCCTCGAGTTAATTCTTTTAATTTTTCGTAAGGTTTTTCAATACCATAACGGCGCATTACTGTTTGAATTGGCTCGGCTAATACTTCCCAGTTGCGATTAAGTTCTTCAAGTAAGTGGTCTTGGTTGACTTCGAGTTTGTTTAATCCTTTTAGGGTTGATTGATAAGCTATAATGGCATAACCAATACCTACACCTAGATTACGCAACACTGTAGAATCGGTTAAATCACGTTGCCAGCGGGAAATCGGTAATTTGCTACCTAAATGGTTCATAATTGCGTTGGCAATCCCTAAATTGCCTTCTGAATTTTCGAAGTCAATAGGATTAACTTTGTGTGGCATAGTTGAAGATCCAATCTCGCCAGCAATAGTTTTTTGTTTAAAGTGATTTAGTGAAATATATCCCCAAATATCTCGATCAAAGTCTATTATTATGGTATTAAAGCGTGCTACACAATCAAAGAATTCGGCAATATAGTCATGCGGTTCTATTTGGGTGGTATAAGGATTCCATTTTAGTCCTAGCGAGTTAACAAAATTCTCACTAAATTTATGCCAGTTCACTTGCGGATAAGCAACCATATGTGCATTATAATTACCTGTTGCACCATTAATCTTACCTAGTATTTCAACCGATTTTAGTTGTTTTAATTGGCGCTTTAAGCGGTAGGCTACATTAGCAAACTCTTTACCTATGGTTGATGGCGTAGCGGGTTGACCATGTGTTCTTGAAAGTAGCGGTAAATCACGATAAGCGATAGCTTGTGAGGTGATTTTATCAATGAGTTTATTCCAATATGGCACTAAGACAGCTTCTCGAGCTGTTTTTAGCATTAACGCATAAGATAAGTTGTTAATGTCTTCTGATGTGCAGGCAAAATGGATAAACTCATTAATGGCGTGTAATTCTTCATGAGTGCTTACTTTTTCTTTTAGAAAATATTCTACAGCTTTAACATCGTGATTAGTGGTTTTTTCGATTTCTTTAATGCGACTTGCATCTTGCACACTAAATTGGTCTACAATTTGATTAAGATGATTAATAGCTGATTGACTTAATGTTGGAACCTCTAAAATATCTGCTTGTGAAGCTAATTTTTGTAGCCAACAAACCTCGACCTGAACACGGTATTTTAATAAACCATATTCGCTAAAAATGGTGCGTAACTCTGTGGTTTTGTCACCATAACGCCCGTCAATTGGCGAAAGGGCAGTGAGTGCAGATAATTCCATCGGTTTTACTCCGTTACAATATTTGAAATATCAGTTATAAAGTGCAAATTAGTTTGCGCAATTAATTTGGTCTAATAGCTCTTGTGCTGCTTTGCAAATGCGTTTACGGCAAAAAAGAAACTGAAAACGATTTCCACCAACTTGATACCATAAAATAGCCGATCGAACACATCCCAAAAGAGCTGTTCTTACTTTTGCTTGTACCAATGTGTTTTGTAAAAATTCGATTTTGCCAACAACTTTTATTCTTGTTGATATTGGGCTGATGATATCAGAATAAATTCCCGCTAATGAATAGGACAGATCTTCAACATTAGTACTAACAGTTTCATCATTTATATCTAGATAAAGCCCTGAAATGCGTTTTAATCGTTGGTCAATTTTATCTAATGCGTCATCATTTTTTAATAATTTGCTAGTAATGCCAATTGTACCAAACAGGTAACGAATAATTTGGACTTGTTCTTTTTGTCCTGATAATAATAATTGTATTATTGTTTGTAATCCTGTTTTGATATTTTTAATACCATCATAAACATCATCCGTTGTTTTTGGCGAGGTTTTAAACAAGCTTTTTATTGCTTGTTCATAAAGTGTAGCATTACAAACGCCTGTGTTAGCAAGTTGTGGCACCAGTATTGCACTTTGTGCCGCACCAGCGAGGGCAATAGCAATATGGTGGTATTTATTATTCACGTTAGTCTTCCTTACTGTTTGTAATTCGTTCTTCTATAATACCACCACCAAGACATACTTCATCTTTATAAAAGACAGCAGACTGACCTGGTGTAACAGCTACAACAGGATTATCAAATATGACTTTAATTTTGTCATCGGTTAATGGTATTACTTGGCAGGCTATGTCTTGTTGACGATAACGTGTTTTTACAGTACAGCTAAATGGTTTTGTTACTACTTTACGATCAACCCAATGAAGTTGTTGAGCAATTAATCCTTCAGAAAGGAGTGCTGGATGATCATGGCCTTGTGCCACAATCAATTCGTTATTGGTAAGATTTTTGTCAACAACATACCATGGTGTGTCGTCAGCTTGTTTTAAACCACCAATACCAAGCCCTTTGCGTTGCCCTAATGTGTGATACATCAAGCCTTGATGTTGACCAATAATCTCTCCATCAATAGTGCGAATGTTACCTGCTTGAGCGGGTAAATATCGTGCTAAAAAGTCACTAAATTTACGTTCACCAATAAAGCAGATGCCAGTTGAGTCTTTTTTAGCAGCGGTTGCTAAACCAAGTTGTTGTGCAATTTTTCGCACTTCTGGTTTTTCGAGTTCACCAACTGGAAATAAGCTTTGGCTTATTTGTGCTTCGCTAAGGGTGTAAAGAAAGTAGCTTTGATCTTTGTTATTGTCGATCCCTCGTAATAATTCGACTTTATCGCCTGTTTGACGTTTACGGACGTAATGCCCTGTGGCAATAAAGTCTGCGCCAAGATCTTCGGCCGCATATTCTAAAAATGCTTTAAATTTTATTTCTTTATTACATAAAATATCAGGATTTGGCGTTCGGCCTGCTTTGTATTCCGATAAAAAGTGCTCAAATACGTTGTCCCAATATTCGGCAGCAAAATTGACAGTATGTAATTTTATATTTAATTTGTCACAAACTGCTTGCGCATCGGCTAAGTCAACGGCGGCAGAGCAATATTCTTCTGTGTCGTCTTCTTCCCAATTTTTCATAAATAGCCCAACAACATCATATCCTTGTTGTTGTAATAAATAAGCAGAAACTGAAGAATCAACGCCACCAGACATTCCGACAACGACTTTTTTTCGAGTGTTTATATTTGGCATAATATTATATTAATAGGTAAAACTAATAAAAAATTTAGTGCTAATTTTAGCATAACTAGCGAAAAAAGCATAAAGTTATGCTGACAACGATTGTTAAGTTAATTTATTTTTTATAATAGCTTTACATTGATTTTATACTGAAACACATAGTTACCTGAAACTTTTTGACATTTTTTTACCTTGGTATTCATAGAAAAAAACGAGAGTTAAATACATTAAAACAGCCTTACCGTCGAAGCCGATAAAGCTGTAATTAGCCCAAGTTTAAATGGTTTTAGTTAAGATCTTTTAGAAGATAAACTACATGCCCAATAATTTTAAATTCTTGCGGTTCATGCTTATCCCCAATAATGGTTGGATACTTAGGATTGTCGCAAAGTAAAGCTAAGTTTGCTCCTTGATTTTGAATGCGTTTTATACTGATTTGATCCTCATATTCAACAGCATACAAATAGCCATCGATCGGTTTGTAATGCGCTTTATCAATAATAAGAATATCATGATTTGATATTGTTGGCTCCATGCTATCACCTTTTGCCCATACGGCGACTAAGTCTTCGTAATTACAGCCTTGATGCTTTATTAAATTAATATCAAATGGGATTGATTCGATTTTTGAGTAAGATTTCACCATATTATTTAAATGGTGGAATGGAATATATACTGAATCTTGAGTATCTGAATCAGATAATAATCGACATTTTCCTTTTCCAGTTACTAACCATTCAATAGGAACATTACATTTTTGGGCTATGATGGCTAATCTATTTAGTGATGGGTAGGTTTTACCTGATAAGTAATCTCTTATTACAGCTTCTGACATGCCAACTTTTTTAGCAAAGGCATTACCTGAAAGACCTTCTAACACTAGGCTTAATCGATTTTTGAAATTAATGACCCCTGTATTAGTTAGGGTTCGTGTTTTTTCTTTTTCGGTTTGGTTTTTTATTTTATTTTCGAACATTTTTTCCTCTATTCCATTTTTTTATTGTTTTTATTGTTTTAAATCGTTTTTTTCTGTGTTATTCTGTTCTATATAAATTCATATCTTTTGAACATTGTATTATCGATAATCTTTACAATAGTAAGAATTTAACTAATAGAGGATCTCATAATGAGAGAGCAAGATCAAGACTGGGCACCATCTAGAGTTGTAGGCGAAATTAAAATTAGAGGCGGAAATTTAAGAGCATTATCTAGAGCTAGTGGTTTGCAGGCTGATACTTTAAGAAACGCATTATATCGTCATTGCCCTAAGTATGAACGAATTATTTCTGATTATTTACAAGTACCTGTCGAAAAAATTTGGCCTACACGTTATCCGACTAAGGCTAAATAATGATATTAATTTAAATGATAAAAAGACGCTAAATTAAGCGTCTTTTTACTTTGTTATTCGACATATTTATGCGTTATTTTTTAGCTTGTTCAGCCGCTTTAACAATTGCCGCAAAAGCATCAGCTTTTAGTGATGCACCACCAACTAATGCGCCATCAATGTCGGGTTGAGTAAATAGTTCAGCCGCATTTTTATCATTAACTGAACCACCATATTGAATGGTTACTTGTTGTGCTACTTTTGCATCTTGTTTAGCAATATGATCACGAATGAATTTGTGAACAGCTTGTGCTTGTGCTGGAGTTGCAGATTTGCCAGTTCCAATAGCCCAGATTGGTTCATAAGCAATAACCGCACCGTTAAATGCTTGAACACCAAGTGCTTTTATTACAGCATCAATTTGGCGTGCGCAAACAGCTTGTGTTTGACCAGCTTCGTTTTCTGCTTCGGTTTCGCCAATACATAATACAGGCACTAAACCAGCTTCTTTAATTACACCAAATTTTTTTGCAATAAATTCATCAGATTCTTTGTGATAAGTTCGGCGTTCAGAATGTCCAATAATAATATGAGTCACGCCAATTTCTTTTAACATGTTAACTGATACTTCGCCAGTAAAAGCACCTGACAAATTAATACCAACATCTTGTGCTCCTAAAATAATATTAGATCCACTTAATTGGTGTTTTACAAAATCAAGGTATACAACAGGTGGTGCAATTGCAATATCACATGCTGTGTCGTTTGATAGCTCACTTTTTAGTCCTGCGACTAAGCTTTTAGCCATATCCAAACTACCGTTTAATTTCCAGTTACCCATAACGAGAGGTTTTCGCATAATTTTCTCCAACTTAAGATTTAAAAAGGTGTTGATTTTAGAATGAATTCGGTATAATGATTAGCATTATACACCAAATAATTTGAGCTTGAGGAAAAATATGTCATTAGAAATACTAAATCAATTAGAAAGTCGAATCCAACATACTATAAATACTATCAATACATTACAACAAGAGATTGCAACCTTAAGAAAAGGCAATCAAGAGTTAGAGCAATTAATTAATGATAGTTCAGATGAAATGAAAGCACTACGTGACGAAAACGAAAAGTTAAAACAAGATCAGCAAGTATGGCAACAACGTATTCAAACTTTATTAAGTAAAATTGGTGAAATTACACAATAATTGATTCGACTTTATGAACGCGACTTATGTCGCGTTTCTTTTATATTTTATTTACTATAATGTTGAAGATTAAGTCTAATGCGACAAAAGCTAAAATCACTTTGGTTGACCGAAACGATCCATTTAATTGAAACAGAATCTGGGCAGTTTGCTGATCAAGATATCAACCGACAAGTAAGAGCCGAACAAATATCGCTTTCAGATCGAATTGTGATGCGTGCAATCATGTTGTCTAAACAAAATGGATTGTATTTGGCGCAAAAAGTACTTTTGCGATCGGTAAAGTTATCTTTTGCATTATTGCTGTTACTATCTGTTTTTTTAGGTGGTTCATTAGCATTGGGGGCGTTAAGTCAAAAACCTATCAATTTGTATTGGGCGCTTTTTAGTTTATTAGGAGTTCATTTAATTACGCTAACTATTTGGCTTGGTTCGTTTTTCCTCTTTTCCAATTTTGGTGGTAGTTTGTTGATTCATTGTTGGTTATGGTTGGCTAAAAAGCTTTCTCAAAAAAAGACAGTGCAACAACTGATCCCTGCATTTGTTGAACTATTTGGCTCTCGTATTCGTTGGCTTATTGGATTTGTGCTTAACCTGTTTTGGACTGTGATTTTAAGTTGTGCATTATTAGTTTTAGTTGTGCTATTTTCAACTAAGCATTATAGTTTTGAATGGCAAACCACTTTGCTCAGTTCTGATACGATTATTGGTTTAACTCATTATTTAGGCTATTTACCGTCATTACTTGGCTTTGAAATTCCAAAAGACGAAGTTATAAAACTAAGCGAACATGCGTTAAGTGCTGGTGAAATTCGATCATCGTGGGCTGTTTGGCTGTTAGGTGTATTTATTGTTTATGGATTAATGCTGCGGTTTTTGTGTATGGTGTTTTGTGGTGTTAATTGGCTTATTAGTAGTCGTCGAATTCAGCTAAATATCTCTCATCCTGATTATCAAATATTAGCAAATCGGTTGCAGCCATTATTTGTGAATATTGAAGATGCTGATAAATTAGGTCACAATAGTCACCAGTGGCATTTTTCAACACATTCAATAGAAGCTGCTGAAGGTAATTTTTTGGTTGCCATCGATGTGCAAGAAAGTTGGCATTACCCTGAGTCTGTCTCATTTTTAGGTTTTTTAAATACCCGTGAACAGCGCAGTAATATTTTAGATTATTTGCAATTAACGCCAGCTCAAAAATTATTAATTGCAGTTGATACCGATAGAGCGCCAGATAGGGGAGTATTGAATTTTATTAATCAACTGATCAATAAATCTCAGCAAACTCGTATTTGGTTTATTAATCAAGGTAAACAGTATCATAATTGGCAATCATTATCTTTACAGTTGGCTCAACCTGACTGGCTAAGCGAGGCTCTGTAAAATGCTATCAACATTAAAATTAGCAGTGGTTGGTCATGCCAATGTCGGCAAAACATCTTTACTACGCACCTTAATTCGTAATAGTCATTTTGGAAATGTATCTGATAGCCCTGGCACCACAAGACACGTTGAATCAATAACATTGCCACTTGAGCATAATAAATCAATAATTTTTTATGATACCCCAGGATTAGAAGACAGTTTAGCACTTTATGATTATATTAACCAATTACTTCCTACTAATGCAAAACTTGATGGTGTCGATAAATTAACATTTTTTTTACAAAGCCCAGAGTCTGAAAACGTATTTAATCAAGAAGCTAAAGTCATTAAGCAACTGCTAAATAGTGATGCGGCTATCTACGTGATAGATGTACGAGAGCCAGTATTGGCAAAGTATCACGATGAATTAGCTATTTTATCCAATAGTGATAAGCCCATATTAGCTGTTTTAAATTTTACTGCAGACAACAACCAAAATGAAAAGGAATGGAAAAGATTGCTGTCACGCATTGGGATTCATGCTATTATTAGGTTCGATGCTATATTTCCTCCTATGGATGGTGAAGAACGTTTATATCATAGCCTTGCCTTACTGGTTGAACCTGCTAAGGTTATATTAGATAACTGGCTAGATAAAATTGCACAAATTCGTAATTCTCGAAATCAAACCGCTAATCTGATTATTGCCGAAACACTCGTTGATGTTACAGCCTTTTATGAAATGGCTAAAACAGAAGATGTGCAGGCAATTGCTGATATGCAAGATAAAGTTAGAAAGCGAGAACAAATAGCGATCAATGAATTATTAAAATTGTATCAATTTGATTCAAATCAAGAAAGTGAAGAGAATTTACCTTTAATAAAAGGTCGCTATAATGCTGACCTATTTAATATTGATGCTCTAAAAATGATGGGTACTCATTTGACTAAAGGCTTTGTTCAGGGGGCGACAATTGGTGCTAGTATTGATTTAGCGACCGGAGGTATCTCACTTGGCTCAGCAGCGTTAATTGGTGCCGCAGTTGGTAGTTTAATGCAGACTGCAAAACATTATGGTTCTAGAGTTCGGTATCAGCTTTCGGGATATAGAAAGTTAAGTGTTGATGATGTTATTATTTGTTTTCTTTCTTTGCGCTTAATTCGCCTTAAAGAAAGTTTGAATCATCGTAGCCATGCGGACACTAGCCCAGTTAGGTTATCTAAAATAGATAAAACTGAATGGGAAAAAGGCGTGTTGCCTAAAAGCTTAAAATTGGCTAGGCGTTATTCGTATTGGTCAACGTTAAATAAAGGAACAAAAAGAAATGATAAAAAAAGACAATCAACTATTAGGGACGTTGCTCGGCAACTGTACTAACGTGAAAAAACGTTTTTTAATAACTATATTGTTTTTTTCTATTTTCATGTTGTTTGGTTGTAGTACTACCCAACGTCAGGTTTCTATTAAGAAAACTAAACCTAGTCCTAATCTAACCATGTTAGCTAAAATAGAATCTCACTATAAAAAATGGCAACACACGCCATACCGTTATGGTGGTACGACTTTAGCTGGAAGTGATTGTTCAGGTTTTGTAATGAACTTTTTTAAAAATAAACTTTCAAAAAACTTACCAAGAAGTGCTGCTGAACAAGCTCGGTTGGGTGTTAAGGTAAACACCCCTAAAGCAGGTGACTTAGTATTCTTTAAGACAGGTCGCAGCCGTAGTGGTCTACATGTTGGAATTTATTATGCAGATGGCAAATTTTTACACGCTTCAACATCAAAAGGTGTAATTTATTCAAACTTAAATGATAGTTATTGGAAAAAGCATTATTGGATGACGCGTCGTATTATGGGTAGCTAAATTTTTTTCGTCATTATTCTCAATGAATAATTCAATTTTAACGGCTCATAATAAAAATAAAGCTCTTTAAATTAGCTAATATTTAAAGAGCTTTAGAATAAGCAGTTAATTTAAATTTTTCCTTTTTCTTTTAATTCACGCATTACATTTGCAACGTAAAGCATTTCGCTAGGCGAACCAAGCGATATTCGACACCAATTTGTTGCTGGTGCGAAATCTCTACCAATTAATATAAAATTATTTTTCATTAGTTCTCGATAATCTTTCAAATCAATTGGGCTTTTGTGAAACATAAAATTAGTTTGGGATTTTAAATAATGCAAACCTAGTTCAGACAATGCTTTTTCCATAATTTGCCTTGATACATCAACCGCTTTTTTAGAGTATGTTAAAAAGGGTTGATCATCTATTGATGCGAGAGCTGCGCAAACACCACAGTAATTAAGTTTTTCACCAGCAACATATTGAGCTATATTCTTAACATTTTCAACTGAACTGACCACATAACCCACTCGTAACCCTGCCATAGCATGGATTTTTGAGAATGTTTTAAGCAATATAACATTGTCACAACCTTGTGTAATTAATTTATCCACCGATTCAAATGCAGGATCATTAACAAATTCAGCATAGGCTTCGTCAACAATAAAAATAGTATTTTTAGGCTTAATTTTTATCCAAGATTCAATTGCACTTGTAGCAAAAACTGTCGAAGTTGGATTGTTTGGATTAACCAAATAAACAATTGAAAATCCATTATAGTCTTCAGCAGCTTTTTGTATGCCTTTTATATCAATCTGCCAATCTGGCAAACTTGGTACTTTGGTAATTTTTAAATTAAAGATCTTTGCAAAATGTTCTCCATCACCATAAGTAAGTTCTGGAATGACTAATTGAGTATTTGACTTAACAAATGCAGCAATAGCACTACGAATACCTTCTGAAGATCCTGCAGTTAATAAAATTTGAGTATCATCGACTTTATGATATTTAGCTAATCGTTTGTTAAGCAATGGCATTTCGGCTTTGGCATAGCGATTAGCTTTTGGTACAGCCTCAATTGCAGCTTGTTTTGCTCGTGGTGACATACCAAGCGCATTTTCATTAAAGTTGAGCCTTACTGGATTATTAATATCAGGTGTTGCTACATTTTCAAGCATAGGTAGAGAGAATGAAATCGAGTTTTGTGATTCTATTGCATGAGCTTTAGATAATAATTGATTAATAGATAGCCCTGCAATTGCCGCACTGGAAAATGTGATTAATTTTCTTCTACTGACGTTTAAATTGGATATCATGATTCACCTCCCATTTAATTAATTTTTATGTGGTCAATTATTAATCATGCAAAAATAATACCAAGTTTTTAATAATCATTGGATAATTGATTTATATAGTACTCAATAACATAAAGTTAGTGATATTAGCTTGTTATATGAACTATAGTGATCGGAATATGCACAATTCTAGTGCTTTATTGCTCAAATGCGGTAATAAAAAAGGACTGTTATTAATAACAGCCCTTTATAATGGTTTGTAATTACCTGTATAGCTATTGTTAGCTATCTGCTGGTGTTTCAATATCCGAATAGGTTGCTAGCATCTGTAAGAATTTATATTTAGAATCTGCCATTTTTGTTGAACGTTCATGCAAGGTATTTGCAATTACAGGTTCAAGTGTTTCTAAACGACGGAAACGTTGTTCTTTTAGTAAGATACCAGTTAATGACTCACTAGTTGGTGTTTTGGAATCTAGCACTAATCCTGGTTTGCCTTCTGCCATACGGCGTGGGTCGTAACGATACAAAGGCCAGAATCCTGATTTAACTAGATCTTTCATTTGTTCATGCGATTTAGCCAGATCATAGCCATGTTCCTCACAAGGACTATAAGCAATAACTAAAGATGGTCCATCATAAGCTTCGGCTTCTTGTAATGCTTTAAGTGTTTGATTTAGTTGCGAGCCTAACGCAATTTGTGCTACATATACATGACCGTACATCATTACACTAACACCAAGATCTTTACGTGCTTTATGCTTACCTAAATCAGCAAATTTTGATACAGCGCCCATTGGAGTGGCTTTTGATTGTTGGCCTCCAGTGTTGGAATAACACTGAGTGTCTAATACCAATATATTTACGTTATCAGTTAAGCTCATAACATGATCAAGCCCGCCGAATCCAATATCGTAAGCCCAACCATCGCCACCAATAGCCCAAACTGATTTATCTACCAAATAATTTGCATCTATCATCAACTCTTGTGCTTGCGAAGAATCTAAGCGTGCAAGCTGTTCACGTAATAACTCGACTTGTTGACGTTTTTCCGCTATAGAGGTTTCTGGTGATTTTAAGGCGATGACTATTTCGGGCGAAATATCACCAGCAACATAATCAAGCAAACGTAACGCCCGTTTTTTATGTTGGTTATAAGTAATACGATATCCTAATGCAAACTCTGCATTATCTTCAAATAATGAGTTTGCCCAAGCTGGACCACGACCATTTTGATCAGTAGTATAAGGCGATGATGGAAGGTTGCCACCATAAATTGATGAACAGCCAGTGGCATTGGCAATCGCTAAATGGTCACCATAAAGTTGGGTCAACAATTTGATGTATGGTGTTTCCCCACAACCTGCGCAAGCACCCGAATATTCAAATAACGGTGTAAGTAATTGCGATGTACGCACATCAATGCGTTCAAGCGTGCTAATATCACGATCAGGCAATGCAGTAAAGTACTCAAAGTTAGCTCGTTGAGTCTCAAGATTATCGATACGTGATTGCATGTTAATGGCTTTAATTTCAAAATTATTACGATCACGAGCTGGGCAAACTTCGACACATAAGTTGCATCCAGTACAATCTTCTGGCGCTACTTGTAGGACGTAGCGTTGACCTTTCATATCACGGGCTTTTACTTCAAGTGAGCTTAATGAATCAGGCGCATTGATCATTTCATCAGGATCAACAACCTTAGCTCGAATAGCCGCATGAGGACAAGCAACCGCACAATGATTACATTGGGTACACAGTTCGGGTTGCCAAATAGGGATCTCTTCAGCAATGTTACGTTTTTCCCACTTAGTTGTACCTATAGGCCAAGTTCCATCGGGCGGAAATGCTGATACAGGCAAGTTATCGCCTAAACCAGCTAACATTGCAGCAGTGACTGTTTTAACAAAATCAGGCGCGTTAGCAGGTACAATAGATGGCATTGTTGAACTGCTTTGATCAACACAGCTAAGTGGTATTTGTTCAAGCGAAGCTATAGCTAAGTCGAGCGCTTTCCAGTTATTTTCAACTAAATCTTGTCCTTTACTGCTGTAACTTTTGGCAATGACTTCTTTTAATTGGGCGATATTAAAATCGTTTTTAAAAATTCCAGCTAGATGAAAAAATGCCGCCTGCATAACGGTATTAATTCTTGCACCTAAATTACATTCACGAGCTATTTTTGCCGCATTGACAATGTAAAAGTGTGCTCGTTTTTGTATTAATTGAGCTTGCACTTCTTTTGGAAGTCTATGCCAAACTTCATCTTTGCTATACGGCGTGTTAAGCAAAAAGATGCCATCGTCTTTTAACTTATTAACAATTTGATATTTATCGATAAACTGATCTTGGTGGCAGCCAATAAAGTGTGCACTGGTAATTAAATAGGGTGAATCAATTGGATCTAAGCTGACTCGTAAGTGTGAAGTCGTCAAACCTCCTGCCTTTTTAGAGTCATATACAAAATATCCTTGTACATAAAAAGGAGAATTATCACCAATAATTTTAATATTATTTTTGGTTGCAGATACCGTGCCATCACTACCAAGCCCATAAAATAACGCTTCAAGAGCAGATTTTTGTGGTATCGATTGGTTAGGTAAAGGTAAAGAAAGCCCTGTTATATCATCATAAATACCAACGGTAAAACGTGGTTTGGGTTTATCTAATCCAAGTTCAGTAAAAATGGCAAGTACACAACGAGGATCAAATTCTTTAGATGATAACCCATAACGTCCACCTATAATAAGTGGCATAGTTGCGCATTCTTTGCGCGACAGGCTTTCAGCAAATGCGGTCATAATATCTAAATAAAGCGGTTCGGCTTGTGCTCCCGGCTCTTTAGTTCTATCAAGCACAGCAATTTTATTAACAGTACTTGGAATAACTTCGAGCAGATGATTGGCTGAAAATGGGCGGAATAGCCGAACGATCACAACCCCGACTTTTTCGTTTTGTTTAAGTAAAACATCAACTACTTCTTTTGCGGTGCTAGCACCAGATCCCATAATAACAATAATATGCTCAGCATCACTAGCACCATAATATTCAAATGGTTGATACTTTCGGCCTGTTTCTGCTGCAAAAGCATCCATAGCATCAACAACATGTTGATAGACATTATCATAATAAGTATTTATCGCTTCTCGGCACTGGAAGTATGTATCAGGATTAGCTGATGTACCTCGAGTTACCGGTTTATCAGGCGTTAATGCTCGTGAGCGATAGGCTTTAATGGCTTCGTGTGGTAATAAATTACGGATTTGGTCATCACTTATTGGATAGATTTTATTAACTTCATGTGAGGTTCTAAATCCATCAAAAAAATGAACAAAAGGAACAAGGCTATTAAAGCTGGCCATTTGCGAAATTAAAGCAAAATCCTGCGCTTCTTGCACTGAGCTAGAACAAAGCATCGCAAAACCAGTTTGCCTAATTGCCATCACATCAGAATGATCGCCAAAAATTGAAAGAGCATGCGTTGCAACGGTACGTGCTGCAACATGCAAAACAAAAGGAGTCAGTTCGCCGGCTATTTTGTACAGCGATGGGATCATTAAAAGCAAACCTTGTGATGAAGTAAACGATGTTGCAAGTGCTCCTGTCATTAATGAACCATGAACGGTTGCAATTGCGCCTGCTTCGGACTGCATTTCAATCACTCTTGGGGTATCACCAAATACGTTTTGCTTGTTAAATTCTGCCCAAGTGCCAGCTTGCTCGGCCATAGTTGAGCTTGGTGTTATTGGGTAAATAGCAATGACTTCGTTTGCTCGATAAGCGACGGATGACACCGCACTATTAGCGTCTGATATGATCATTAAAAAACCTTTTACTTTAAAGTATTACGACATTACTTTGTTATAATCATTTTATTTACTATTGTATCAAAAAGTCAGGTTACTTTGAGCTATTTTTATATTAATTTTTGAGTAAAAGCGTTGAATTTTTGGGTTACAGGATAGACGAAAGATGATGATTGAAAAATCAGAGCAATGGTATCTAGTTAGTTATGCTATTGGTGATTTTTTGAATCAATAAATTTTGTAGTAGGCTAAAAAAGATATTATCCAACTTATCTAAAGTTGCATAATATCTAAAATAGAATACTTGCTACTTAATAATAACACGATCATTTGACGTTGAATTTTTAATTTCACCTAATAGCCAAGCCTTTTCACCATGATTATTTAGTAAAGTAATTGCTTTATTGGCTAACTGTTTTGGTAAAGCAATAATTAAGCCAACACCACAGTTAAAAGTTCGATACATTTCGTGACGGCTAACATTTCCCGATTGTTGTAACCAATTAAATATTGCTGGCCATTGCCAACTAGCTTCATTAATGACTGCTTGAGTATTTTCAGGCAAAACACGAGGAATATTTTCCCAGAATCCACCGCCAGTTATATGGGCAATGGCGTGCACATCAACTTGAGTAATAAGGTCAAGAACGGACTTAACGTAGATCTTAGTTGGTGCAAGTAGGTGATCGGCAAGAGTTTTGCCATCTAACTGTTCAGTGGCAGGATTTACACCGCTGACTTCAATTATTTTACGCACTAATGAATAGCCATTAGAATGAGCACCGCTTGAAGCTAATGCAATTAATGCATCGCCATCTTGCACTTTGCTACCATTGATCATAGCCGACTTTTCAACAACACCAACGCAAAATCCTGCTAAATCATAGTCATTACCATGATACATACCCGGCATTTCGGCTGTTTCACCGCCAACTAAAGCACAGCCTGATTGTTTACAGCCTTCGGCAATGCCAGTCACTACAGTAGCGGCTACATCGACATCAAGTTTGCCGGTGGCATAATAATCAAGGAAAAATAAAGGTTCAGCACCTTGTACAATCAGATCGTTAACACACATTGCCACTAAATCAATACCAATTGATTCATGACGATTTAAATCCATTGCAAGGCGTAATTTAGTACCCACACCATCAGTGCCTGATACTAAAATCGGTTCTTTATATTTTTGCGGAATAGCACATAGTGCACCAAAGCCTCCCAATCCACCCATTACCTCAGGACGCTTGGTTTCTTTTACTACAGATTTAATGCGATTGACTAGTTCATTACCGGCATCAATATCGACACCAGCATCTTTATAACTAAGAGAATTGTTGTTTGACACGGCAAGTAGTCCTTACAATAAAAAGTTGTTGCTATTTTAGCAAGGATGAAATTTAATGGCGATTAATTATTTACAAAATAACCAATTAAATAAAATTACTAATTATTTTCAAACCAACTTTCCAAAATAATAATGGCAGAAGTTGCATCAACATGACCCTTTTCAAGTGCTCGATAACCTCGTGAAGCAAAAATATGTGATTTTGCTTCAACGGTCGATAACCGCTCATCTTGCAAATGTACTTGATAACCAAATCTGCCATGCAACCGATTAGCAAATTTACGAGCTCGGGCTGTTAATGGTTGTTCGGTGCCATCCATATTTAGGGGAAGCCCAACGACTAAAAAATCAGGTTTCCACTCATTTAATACCTTTTCGATAGCTTGCCAGTTAGGAATACCATCGCGGGCTTTAAACGAGCATAAAGGATTGGCTGTTTTAGTTATATCTTGTCCAATAGCCGCTCCAATACTGGCAGTGCCAAAATCAAATGCGATAATGGTTGCCATGGGTCATGCATTTCCCATTTGGTGTGAAATAGTATTCATATTGATTCCAAGTGATTGAGCGGCTTTTTGCCAACGTTCATCAATGGCAACTTCATAAATAATTTGAGGATCGGCATCAACCACTAACCAATCATTACGAGCAATTTCATCTTCGAGTTGTAGAGACTGCCAGCTTGAATAACCTAAAGCCAAAAAGATATTTTGGGGCTGTTCAGGAGAGCCGATTGATTTAAGCGCATCAAGCGAAGTGCTAATCATCACATCATCTGAAATCTGAATACTAGAAGCAAACCCATCTAAAGGTGTGTGTAAAATAAAACCCTGTTCATCAGCAATGGGGCCACCACAAAATACAGGTTGTTCTAGTTCTGCGCAACTTGTTGGTGATGTAATTTCTAAACGTGCAAGAACGGTTGCCACATTAAGTTCAATAATTGGTTTATTAATCATAATCCCCATAGCGCCATCACGATTATGTTCACAAATATAAATAACTGAATGACTAAACATAGAATCATCAAGTGTTGGCATTGCGATAATAAAATGGTTTTTTAAATTCATAGTTTCACATTCAAGTTAATTTTATAATGCACATTTGCCAATTTTAACGTTGTGTTCAACATTACAGTGCATTAATAGTTCTGGTTCATTTGTTTCTTCATTGATCGATTCTGAAACAATTTCAAAATTTTGAGAAAGATAAAAGTTAATCGCATTAGTATTTTTTTTATAAACATGTACCAACAGTTCGTTATGGCGTTGTTTTGCTTTTTCAACAAGAGCTTTACCTGTTCCTTGTCGGCGAAAAGCTTCATCTACAAATAGACCTGAAATATAATTTTCAGTTATACCGATAAACCCTTTAACTCCATCAAGGTCTTGAACGTATAAAGTAGACATTGGAATTAACATTTTTACTAAATCACAATTTTGTTTAAAAAACTCAGGGTTGATAAAGTTATGAGCTTGCAAATTACCTTGCAACCATATTGTCATTACACTGTTTAAATCTGTGGTTTTATATTCTCTAATCATTGTTTAACTCTTTTTATTTAATCGATGTTCTATTGCGTCCATTAACATACCGGTAATTGAAAGGCCTGGGTTAGCTGCTTCAATTTCACGAACACAGGTTGGGCTGGTAACGTTAATTTCGGTTAATTTATCACCAATGATATCAAGTCCTACAAATAGTAGGCCTTTTTGTTTTAAAACTGGGGCGATGCTTTTAGCTATGTGCCAATCGCTTTCGCTTAAGGCTCTAACTTCGCCATGTCCTCCAGCAGCAAGGTTGCCACGAGTTTCACCTTTTTGAGGGATTCGTGCTAAACAATAAGGTACAGGTTCACCATCAACCACTAATACACGTTTATCACCGTCTTTAATCGCAGGAATAAAGTTTTGAGCCATACAATAACGTGTGTTATGTTCGGTTAACGTTTCAATAATCACTGAAACATTGGGATCGTCTTGTTTGATTCGAAAAATGGATGATCCCCCCATGCCATCAAGTGGTTTTAAAATGATATCATGGTGTTGTTCGTGAAAAGTTTTGATATGCTGCGTTTGACGTGTAACCAAGGTTTTTGGTGTAAATTCGGCAAACCAAGCGGTAAAAAGTTTTTCGTTACAATCGCGTAGACTTTGTGGCTTATTGACAATCAACACACCTTTAGCTTCGGCACGCTCTAGAATATATGTAGCATAGATATACTCAGTATCAAAAGGTGGATCTTTACGCATTAAAATTGTGTCAAGGTCACTTAGTGGAATCGTTTTTTCTTGCCCAAGTTCAAACCAATGATCTTTATCGTTATAAACTGTTAAAGCGCGAGTTGTGGCATAAGCTTCGCCAGTATCTAGAAAAAGGTCATTCATTTCAATATAAAAAAGTTCATAACCCCTTTTTTGCGCCTCAAGTAACATGGCAAAACTGGTATCTTTTTTTATTTTGATGTGACTAATTGGATCCATTACAATGCCCAGCTTTATCATGAAGACTCCTTACCTATTTTGTCTTTATAAAATTGTTTTATACTGAAACATGGGTATACCTGAAACTTTTTAACTTAACAGGTTTTTTAATCATAATACCCAAATTAAAATTTAATATTTATTGTTATCATACTCGTTACAAGTTCAGTTGCAAAGCAATCATTACTTATCATTTGTATAAGATATATTTATCCAAGATCGCCTAAATGTACTTGTAACGCGGTGAGAGCAGTTAATGCTGCTGTTTCTGTTCGTAACACTCTAGGACCGAGTAAAATGTCAGAAAAATGATAGCTATGTGTCATGCTAATTTCATTATCAGATAAACCACCTTCAGGTCCAATTAGTAAGTAAATTTGTTTATGCGTATTAGTTAACTGTCTAATACCATATTCAGCTTTGGGGTGTAAATTGAGTTTTAAGCCTTCAGTTAAACTAGCACACCAACTTTCTAACTTCATTACTGGATGAATAACTGGAATCATGTTTCGACCGCATTGTTCACAAGCAGAAATAACAATTTTTTGCCATTGCTGGATTTTCTTTTCGAGCCTTTCTTCATGAAGTTTGACGCCACAACGTTCAGAAAGGAGTGGGGTGATACTCGCTACGCCTAATTCGACTGATTTTTGAATTGTAAACTCCATTTTTTCACCGCGTGAAATCACTTGCCCTAAGTGAATTTCTAACGGTGATTCACGATTATCTAAAATGGGCAAAGAGGTTTTTACTGTAACTGTTTTTTTATTGATTTCATATATAACTGCAGGAGTAATATGGTTTGAACCATCAAATAAAATAATATTTTCACCTACTTTCATGCGTAACACGCGAATAAGATGATTAAATGCATTATCATCTAGGGTAACAAGACTATTTGGCTCAATGGTAAATGGTTGAAAAATTCGAGTCATAATTTTGTATATCTTATATTATTTGCAATAAATTATAGCGTAATTTATCAAGATTCGGTAATCTCTATTTAATGTAAATTATGTTTTGGAATCGTGTATGAATACATATAGCAAAGATAGGGTATTAATCGAAGGATTAACTGTTTTAACCACCATCGGCGTGTATGAGTGGGAAAAGACTATTAAACAAAAATTAATTATTGATCTTGAAATGGCGTGGGATAATAAACCTGCTGGAGAAAGTGATAACGTTTCACTTTGTTTAGATTATTTTGTGGTTAGTCAAACTATAACACAATTGGTTGAATGTTCGAATTTTGAATTGATTGAATGTGTTGCTGAGCGTATTGCTGAGCGTATTATTCAACAATTTTCGGTTAATTGGCTTAAAGTTAAAGTATCCAAACCGAATGCAATAGCTAATGCTCGAAATGTTGCTGTAATAATTGAACGTACGGCAAATAAATAAACTAACTAGTGGTAAAGATACTGTAACAATGATAGATAATAAAAAGCAAGACTTAATTAATAACAAAAAACATCATACAGCTAAAGGGTTTAGGCACGACGAATCTTTTAAAATAAAAATAAGTGAGTTTTTGCGTTGGCGTTTTGAACGTAAAGTTTTACCTCCTAAAGAGGGTTATCACAACTTTAATCAGACGTGGTTTGAGCAAATAAATCTTGACTTGCCCGATGATAGAGTTTGGTGGATTGGTCACTCAACAACATTGATTCGTTTGGGCGGTAAAATGATTTTGACAGATCCTATCTTTTCTAAACGAGCTTCGCCATTACAATTGATCGGACCGAAACGTCGCACACCTCCAGCTTTAGAAATCGAACAACTACCGCAGATTGATTTTATTGTAATTTCACATAACCATTATGATCATCTTGATTATCATAGCATTCGGAAATTAATTGTGCGTTTTCCTAATATTGCAATAATGGCTCCTCTTGGTTTAAAAAAAGCATTATTAAAATTGGGAGCAAAACAGATTACTGAATTAGATTGGTGGGATAGTGTAACTATTGATGGGCTTACTTTTTCCGCAACATCGGCTATACACTGGAGCAATCGTGGGTTATTTGATGTAAACAAAGCATTATGGTGTGGTTGGGTGATTCAATCTAATATTGATAATCAAGATCAATTAAAGACGGTTTATTTTATGGGGGATACATGCTACTCCGTCGAATTAAAAGAGATTGCTAAGCGTTTTCCTTCAATAGACTTGGCATTAATTCCAATTGGGGCTTATGCACCACGTTGGTATATGCAATCACAGCATATCGATCCTAAACAAGCCGTGCAGTTATATGATGAACTCAATTGTCATTGCGCAATAGCCATTCATTGGGGGGCATTTGAATTAGCTGATGAACCATTAGATGAACCACCTCAATTATTAATTGAACACAAAGCCGAGCGCGCTTTTCATCTATTAAAAATAGGTGGTAATTTAGCTATTAAACGTATCAATTATGAATTAAAATAACTTCAATAGAAACAAATGTAATACCTATAATTATTTAATGTATTTGCCAAAAGGAGAAAGAAATGAAAGTAGCAGTTATTGGGCTATCTTGTTTAATTTTTAGTCTAGCATTAGTTGGATGTGGAGGGAAAAACGACGAAGGCAAAACTTATCATTGGTCAAAAGCACACGGTGTGTTAGAAGATTGTCGTGGTGTAATGAATAAATCGCAACAATGTAGCAATAATTCGAATAATCAACAATATTTATTCAAAGTAGATAAATATTAATATGAGCGCATGGCTGATTTACGCATTACTTTCTGCTATTACTGCGGCAAGTGTTGCTATTTTAGGGAAAATTGGCTTACAACACCTTGATGCCAACACCGCAACCGCCATTCGTGCTATTGTTATGGCTATTTTTTTAGTTGGCGTTGTGGTTGTACAAGGTAAGCTTAACCTTATTAATACCTTTTTCAATGATAAAAAAGCTCTATTCATTATTGCGCTTAGTGGTATTGCAGGTGCGTTATCTTGGCTATTTTACTTTATGGCGATCAAAGAAGGCAAGGTGTCGCAAGTTGCGCCAATTGACAAATTAAGCGTAGTTTTTGCTGTTGTGTTTGCTGCTGTTTTATTTGGTGAAAAGATCTCGTTGTTAGCTGGCGTTGGTGTCGCTATGATTGCAGTTGGTGCGATATTAGTGGCACTATTTTAATTGTGCACCAACACTATTGCCTTGGTTTATTGATATGCGTGGCTTTATAGGAGGCAGAATTCATAAACCATGGCTTGATATAATATCACTTAAGTAATGTATTAAACAGTTCAACATTCACCATTTCGCCTTCACTAACATTACCACGATCTTGTTCAAGCACAATAAAACAGTTAGCTTGGTTAAATGACTGCGTAATATGAGAACCTTGTTGACCAGTTGTTGTTACTTCTAACTCACCTTGTTTATTAATTTGTAATATTCCTCTTTGAAAATCTAATCGACCAATACTTTTCTTTAGATTGTTAGTGGTTTTGACTTTAAAAGATAAATTGGTAGGAATCAATTGTTGTCCTGAAAGTGTTAAGATCAATGGTTGAACTAATTGATAAAAGGTTATCAAAGCCGAAACAGGATTACCGGGCAAGCCACAAAATAGTGCGTCCCCAATTTTGCCAAAAGCGAAAGGCTTACCAGGCTTCATTGCAATTTTCCAAAAATTGATTTTACCCAATTCTTCTAAAGCAATTTTTGTATAATCAGCGTCACCGACAGATACGCCACCACTTGTTATCACCAAGTCAGCTTGACTTGATGCAGTTATTAACGCTTTTTTTATTTCGGTAAGATCATCAGCAATAATGCCGAGATCAATAACCTCACAGTTCAGTTTGGTTAATAATAATTTTAGGGTAAAACGATTGCTGTCATAAATAGCACAATTACCAGATAATGGCTGACCAATGGGGGTTAATTCATCACCCGTTGATAAGATAGCGACTTTTAATTTTTTAAAGACAACAAGATCACTAATGCCTAATGTTGCAAGTGTCGATAATGTTGGTATCGTTAATTTAGTCCCTTTGTTGACTGTGATCGCACCTTTTTTAACATCTTCACCTATACGACGAATATTATCGCCAGCTTTTATATTACCTAAAAAGGCAATCCCCAAATCAGATTTTTCGGTCTGCTCCTGCATAACAACGGCATCGGCATCATTTGGCACAGGCGCACCTGTCATAATACGCAAACAAGTACCTTTTGGCCAATTAAGATTGTTTATATCGTCACCAGCAAAAATAGCGCCAGCCAGCGGCAACAATTTTGATTGTTTAAGATCTGCTAACCGAACTACATAACCATCCATAGCTGAATTATCAAAACTAGGTACATTAATAGGGGAAATTACAGGTTCAGCGGTAATCCTTTCTAATGCATCAAATAACGTAACTTTCTCACTATGCAAAGATTTTATGGTTGAGGCGCTTTGATGTATTTGTTGCTTGGCTTGTTGAAAAGTGAGTAACATAAAAGTGGACTGTCCTTATATTTACCAATCTATTATTGGTTCAGTTGACAAAAAGTTTCAGGTAACACTACGTTTAAGTAAAAAATAAATTTTATATCAATATTAATTAGTTATTATGAACATCAATATAACAACGTCGCCAAAAGGCGACGTAAAATAATCAACTATACATTAAATAAGAAGTTCATAATATCGCCATCTTGCACGATATAATCTTTACCTTCAGCACGCATTTTGCCTGCCTCTTTAGCGCCTTGTTCACCACCGTATTTAATAAAATCATCAAAAGCAATGGTTTGCGCACGAATAAAGCCTTTTTCAAAATCGGTATGAATTTTGCCTGCTGCTTGAGGGGCGGTATCGCCAACCGAAATTGTCCAAGCACGAACTTCTTTTACACCTGCGGTAAAATAAGTTTGCAGATTAAGTAAGCTATAGCCAGCACGAATTACACGATTTAAGCCTGGTTCGGTTAAACCTAAATCTTGCATGAACTCATCACGATCGGCATCATCAAGTTCGGCTAGTTCTGCTTCAATGGCTGCACAAACAGGTACGACAACAGCTTTTTCTTGTTCCGCTATTGCTTTTACTTTATCTAAATAAGGATTATTTTCAAAACCATCTTCATTAACATTGGCAATGTACATAGTTGGTTTTAACGTTAAAAAACTAAGGTATTTGATGGCTTCAAGTTCTTCTTTGCTAAGATCTAATAAGAGTAACTTTTTGCCTTGTTCAAGATGAGGTAAACACTTTTCAAGGATTTCCACTTCAAATTTGGCGTCTTTATCACCACCTTTAGCGCGTTTTTGTTGGCGAGTTATTGCTCGTTCACATGCTTCAAGATCGGCTAATGCTAGCTCAGTATTGATAATTTCGATATCTTCAGCAGGATCGATTTTACCCGCAACGTGGACAATGTTCTCGTTTTCAAAGCAACGCACTACATGACCAATGGCTTCTGTTTCACGAATATTAGCTAAAAATTGATTTCCTAAACCTTCGCCTTTTGATGCGCCTTTAACAAGCCCAGCAATATCAACAAATTCCATGGTAGTTGGTAACGTGCGTTGTGGTTTAACGATTTTAGCTAACTCATCTAAACGGGGATCGGGCATTGGTACAACCCCAGTATTTGGCTCGATAGTACAAAACGGAAAATTAGCCGCTTCAATGCCAGCTTTAGTTAGTGCGTTAAAAAGCGTTGACTTACCTACATTCGGTAATCCGACAATCCCACATTTAAATCCCATACTGTTTGTTACCTTTTTTGTTTTAAAATATCTTAAAAATAAGGGGCGATTATATACTAAATTGCGCTATTTGTGCTAATCTTCTTATCAATAAATCAACCGATAATTAAGCAAATTAGTAATAATTATTTAGTTTATTATCCAGTCAACGCTTTTTAAAAACCGTTTTATAAGCCATACCAAGTAATGTAACTTAACGACCCAATTATTGTTCGGAATCTAAACCAATTTGATAAAGTTGATTTTTTTTAAGTCCATATATTTCAGCAGTAATGGCTGCTGCCTTTTTTAGCGGTAATTCTTTTTGCAATAGTTTAAGGGTACTAATTACTTGAGGATCGATATCATCATCGCATTTGATATAACCTTGAACAATCAATACAAATTCACCTTTTTGGCGAGAAGTATCCTCGTTTAGCCAATTAATCAACTCATTAACCTTAAAACTGACAATGGTCTCCCATGTTTTGGTTAGTTCCTTAGCTAAAATGATCTGCTTATTTGGTCCCCAAATAGTTTGCATATCGTTAAGCGTGTCTAATAAACGATGTGTTGATTCATAAAAAATCATTGTTCGTGGTTCGTCTAACAATTTTACAAGACAATCTTGGCGAGCTTTAGTTTTAGCTGGTAAAAAACCTTCATAAATAAACTTATCTGACGGCAACCCTGATGCACATAAAGCAGCAATCGCAGCACAAGCACCAGGAACGGGAACTACTTTTATGTTATTTTCGCGACAAGCCTTAACTAAATGATACCCGGGATCATTAATTAACGGAGTGCCAGCATCAGAAATCAAAGCAATTGATAACCCAGATCTAAGTTTTTCAATCAAAATATTGGACTTTTCTTGTTCATTATGATCATGTAAAGCAAACAATTTTGCTTTTATTCCAAGATGTTGTAAAAGTAAACCACTATGGCGAGTATCTTCAGCCGCAATAAGATCGACACTTTTCAGTGTATTGATGGCTCTGAGTGTAATATCATCTAAGTTTCCGATGGGGGTGGCAACAATATATAAATTCATTATTTTAAATCACATTAAATTTTTTTAGAAATACGGCAAAGGTACTGTACGAAAACCTATTTTATTGTATATACTCATTACATTCAAAATAAATCCGACAAAGTCCGAATAAATAGTTAATCAAAAGTAGAAAAATAGCTTGCTTATAACAAAATTAAGCATAAGCTGATTGGGATTATGCCTTTGGATAATAGAGAAATTATATTAGCTCAGTTTGAATTTTGATGGTTATAGAACGCAAGAATAATCAAATAACAAATTTAAGGTTTTCATCGTGAAATTCTAGATGAATTTATTGATTTAACTAATAAGTAATCAATATAATAGCGTTTTTACTATAAAAACGCTAAAATGTGCTGATAAAATAAGATGTATAAATGCTATTGAACGCAAAATAGTCAAAAACAAAATTTACGAATGAAAGGTGTTGCTTTGAAAAAAATACTTACATTAAGTTGCTTAAGTTTGTTGATTGTTGCTTGTACGCAAACTGAGCAGGCCGAAATCGAAGATATTTCTGGCGCAGGTGGATCATCAACTTCTTCTGTCTATACCAAACCACCTGCCAATATATCAACAGGCGGTAGAACTGTTTCTACTCCTGCTAACCACAACCTTCCATCATCAAAACGGGCGACGGTTTCAAATTCCAACACCGCTAACAATACTAGCACGGTGATTAGTAATGAGCGTATTGTCTATAATCGTAATTACGACGACATTCCAAAAGGCGGATACCAAGGCGATACTTACACTGTTAAACGAGGCGATACTTTATTCTATATTGCATGGGTAACTGGTAATGATTACCGTTCACTAGCAGCTAGAAATAATATCAAAGAACCATTTGCCGTTAATGTTGGACAAGTATTAGACGTTAGTGGTGGAACTGTTGTAGTAACACAAAAAACCACAACCAATAACACAACCACAAATAAATCAAACAACAATAATTCATCTGTAGTGATTGGACAAGCTAAAACTAAACCAACAATAACCAAAACAACAACGACTTCAATTACCACAATAGATAAAAATAAACGTCCAACAACAACTGAAACAACTGAAACAATTACTGAACCGCTCGATGATTCTACTAGAAGTCCAACTATAAATTCAAAGGCAGTCAATATTTCATGGCGATGGCCTGCACGAGGCAAGATTATTGAGAAATTCTCAAAGGCAAGCAAAGGTATTGATATTTCGGGTTCAATTGGCGATAAGGTTTTGGCTGCGGCTGATGGACGCGTTGTTTATTCTGGTAATGCGTTACCGGGTTATGGTAATTTAATCATTATTAAACATAATGATGACTATTTAACAGCATATGCGCATAACCAATCTATATTAGTAAAAGAACAACAAGCCGTTCGCGCAGGTGAGCAAATAGCCACAATGGGTGCAACTGGCACTTCGTCAGTTAGATTACACTTTGAAATTCGTTACAAAGCGCAATCAGTTGACCCGTTAAAATACTTACCCAAATAATAAACGTTTTGAGTCAGTCTGGTTGGCTCAAAACAAATGGACATGCACGGTAATAACCTAGCATGTCTATGACAGAATATACCAAAAATTTAATCTACGTAACAAAGGAGTTATATTCATGGCAGTTAAAAAATTAGTGCTAATTCGACATGGAGAAAGTGTTTGGAACCAAGAAAACCGTTTTTGTGGTTGGACTGATGTTGATTTATCTGATAAAGGTAACAAAGAAGCGGCTGAAGCAGGTAAATTACTTAAACAAGAAGGTTTCACATTTGATTATGCCTACACTTCAGTATTAAAACGTGCAATTCACACATTATGGCACGTTTTAGACGAAGTAGATCAAGCATGGTTACCTGTTGAAAAAAGCTGGAAGCTAAACGAACGTCATTATGGTGCATTACAAGGTTTGAATAAAGCTGAAACAGCAGCAAAATATGGTGATGAACAAGTAAAATTATGGCGTCGTGGCTTTGCAATTACACCTCCTGCACTTGAAAAATCAGATGAACGTTTCCCTGGTCACGATTCACGTTATAGCAAACTACCTGAATCAGAATTACCATTAACCGAAAGCTTAGCATTAACTATTAAACGTGTACTACCTTACTGGGAATCAACAATTGCTCCACGTGTAGCAAAAGGTGAACGTGTTATCATTGCCGCTCATGGTAACTCACTTCGTGCATTGGTAAAACATTTAGACAACATCAGCGATGATGATATTATCGAACTAAACATCCCAACTGGTGTGCCATTAGTGTATGAATTTGATGACAATATGAAAGTTATTAAACACTACTACCTAGGCAATGCTGACGAAATCGCTGCAAAACAAGCTGCTGTTGCCAACCAAGGTAAAGCAAAATAATTATTCAATAAACTATTAAAGAGGTAGGTTATTTAACTTACCTTTTTTATTATCCAAATTATCATTTTATTTAACCACTTTTATTGATTTAATCTAATTTCGAGAACTTAATTTTGTCTAAAATCTATTATATATATGGCGTAATGAATGCCGGAAAATCCACAGAGCTTTTACAAATTGACCATAATTATTTAAGTAATAATATGCAGACTTTATTACTTAAATCATCAGTCGATACTCGTGACTCGGCAGTTGAAATTGTTTCTCGCTTAGGATTACGCAAAAAAGCGTTACAGCTTGATGACACAACGGTTGATGAAATTATTGAGCATATCAAACAAAGCAATTATGCCTGTATACTAATCGATGAAAGCCAGTTTTTATCGCGTAATACTATTTGGAAGTTATCTGATGTATGTGACGAATATGGCGTACCAATCATGTTTTTTGGTATCAAAACCGATTATATGGGACACCTGTTTGAAGGTTCTAAAACACTACTTGAAATAGCCGACAATTTTAGAGAGCTCAAAACTGTATGCTGGTGTGGCAAAAAGGCAACCATGATCTTATTGGAAGGACAAGACGGTAAAATCGTTAAATTTGGAAATTCTATTCATCTAGGTGATAGCGAATACCACTCAGTATGCCGAAAACACTGGAAAGCAGGACAAATAAGACCTAAAAACTGAACCTCCTAATATTTCACACTTATTTCACTTTATAAATCACTTGTATATATACATATATGATTTTGGGAAAAGTGTGAATAAACTCTCATTTTTACGATTTTCTTTTTGTTGATTCTTTTTATTATATGTCATATTAACTGACACGATTCAGTATTATCTTGTTAACTATGAGGAATCACCATGAAAATCAAAATTATTTCACTAGCTGTTGTGATTAGTTTAGTTAGTTATAATGCCAATGCTAAAGAATTTGTATTAACTGATAACGAAAAAGGTATTGCCAAAGGTAATTGGTCAGTTTCGAGTCAAGATTTAGGAATAAAAGGTTCAAAATTCGCTATTCAAAATACGATCCTTAAAGGTGGTAAACAAGACGGAACTGAACTACTAACAATTTCTAGTGATAATTTCACTATTAAATTAATTCCAACTCGTGGATTAGGTATTTTGTCTGTTGTTGGTGATGGTGTTCGCATGGGATGGGATTCACCAGTAGATGAAGTCGTTCATCCTAAATATATTAACTTAGAAAGTCGGGCAGGGCTTGGTTGGCTAGATGGCTTTAATGAAATGATGGTTCGTTGTGGTTTTGAATGGACAGGCCATGCTGTGCAAGATAGTGGCATCATGTATACGCTTCATGGTCGTGCGCAAAATACACCTGTTTCTAAATTAATTGTTAATGTATCGGACAAAGCACCGTACACCATTACAGTTAAAGGGTTAATTAAAGAAAATACTTTCAAAAAAAGCAATTTAGAAACTTGGGCATCGCTGATCTATGTGCCAGGAAGTAGAGAATTTACGGTCCACGACGTTCTCACTAATAAGAGTGATTATATCCGTGATTATCAAATCATCTACCATAGTAATTTTGGTACACCTATTCTTGAAGATGGTGCTAAATTTGTTGCACCAGTTAAAGAAATATCTCCATTTAACGATTATGCAAAAGGTGGCCTTAATACGTGGCAAACTTATCTAGGTCCAACTAAAGATTTTGATGAAATGGTATTTAATGTTTATCCTTTTTCTGAGGAGAATGGCGAAACACAAGTTATGGTGACCAATAAAGCAGGTGATAAAGCAGCTGGTATTAGTTTTAATACTAAACAGCTACCCGTACTATCATTATGGAAAAATACCGATACCCTCAAGCAAGGCTATGTTACAGGCTTAGAGCCAGGCACCAGTTTCGCTTATCCAGTGACTATCGAACGTGAGCAAAAACGTGTACGTCAACTTAAACCAGGACAAAGCACTGAATTTACTTTAACTTATAGTTTATTATCTAGCAAAGATGCTGTAACAAAATATGAACAAAAAATAAAAGCTATTCAAGGTAAGCAAGAAACAAAAATTGTAAATGAACCAATAGCTAAAGAGTAAATTATTAAAAATGGCTACCAACCTTATATGGTAGCCATAAAACAACTTAATAATCTCAACACTTTTCCCTTATTTTAATATTCATGATAGTAGCCTTAGCTACTTGATTCGCTATCAATAGATAGGTATAGTCACTAAATTAATAACTAGCTTTAATATCACTTATTTTTGAATGTACAATATAATTTGTAGGCTAAATAAAATAATGATTAACAATTTTATTAATATAGGATAAACATGACTCTCCAGCGGATAGTGATTGGCATTAGTGGTGCAACAGGGTTTGCTTATGGAATAAAAGCGTTAGAGCTTTTAAAACCACTTGATATTCAGACTCATTTAGTAATATCAAAAGCAGCACAAATAACGCGCGCTTACGAATTTCCTAACACCAGCATAGCACAAATAGAATCACTAGCTGATAAAGTATATTCTGTCAACAATATTGGTGCGGCCATTGCAAGCGGATCGTTTAAAACTATGGGTATGCTAATTGCACCTTGCTCAATGAGGACTCTGGCTGCCATAGCACATGGCTTATCAGATAACTTACTTACTCGTGCTGCTGATGTTGCATTAAAAGAGCGTCGTCGCTTGGTATTAATGGTTCGTGAATCACCCTTAAATTTAACGCACCTAAAAAACATGGAAACCGTGACACTTATGGGTGGTGTAATATGCCCGCCAGTACCAGCTTTATATCAGCATATTGAATGTTTGGATGATATCATCACCCATAGCGTAGCAAGAGCACTTGACCTATTTGATATTAACATCCCATCGCTACCACGATGGGGCGAAGATCTGCACCTAAACACTAAAACCGAATAACACCAATAAATAAAAAATATGCAAGCCGACTCTAAAATCATAAAATTTATTAAAAATAACCATGTATTATCGTTAAACGTAATCTTACCTGACAACAAACCATGGGCATGTAACACCTTTTATGTTTTTGATGAATCGGTAATGTGTTTGTATCTTCTTTCCGAATTAAAAACTGAACACGCTAAAGCCATGTTAACAAACCCACTAATAGCGGGCACCATCAGTATTACGCCTAAGACGGTTGCACAGATCCAAGGGATCCAATTTCAAGCTCAAGCAACACGATTACAAAAACAACAAGCTGAGCATGCCTATGCGTTATATTATCGGGCATTTCCCTTTGCAAGAGTACTTAAAGCGCCAATCTGGGCATTACAGTTACATTATGTGAAAATGACGAATAATTTGCTGGGATTTGGGCGTAAAATTTATTGGAAAAAAGAAGAAGATTTTTAGATTTCTCTAAAAACTATAATCTTACTCCCCCTTCCTGTAATTAACTGATCTTCAATGGAAAATTCAATAAAATCAATGAACAACCTGAACGATTTTAGAGTAAGAAAGACGGATATAGCACCACAATGCTAATATGCCTACCTTATCAGAGCGTCAAAATATACCGATAACGAAATAAAGCTAGCACGCCAAACTGGGCTGTTGGGTGTGTTTGTGTTTTAGGTGTTATTAGCAATATTAATTATTCCACCAAAGGTCAAAATGTTTGAAATCTGACATCATAATTTAGTTAAAAAATTCACCTATTTTTATAACTGAATCATTTCTATCTTTATGTTTCTTTAAATTTATTTACATTTCTTTACAAAAAAGTCCGCCAAAAAACTAGCCAACTATTTTTTTTACGGCTATACTTTCACAGCTTTAGAAAAATAAGTGAATAATTATAAAAAATTGAAATAAAACAAAATATTACTTGACAGGTGGAACAAAATGCAGTACCCTTTTAGGCACAAGGCACAAGGCACAAGCACTGGCAAACCTATGTCTTAAATTTATCAAATAATCCTATTCGACAAGTTTTTACTCGAAATTTATTTATATCGTCGAAATCATTTCTCGAATTATTTTCGAAATTATCCACAAAACTATTTTCAAAAAATCCATTGGCAGTAGTGCCTTTGTTGTTATTGCCGTACTCTTTAGAATCGCAGGCTTTATCGGCCACGACTTCTGAGCGCATTCACGGTACTGCGCCTTATTTAACTATTGATGATGGTACTACTAAATTGACTACCACAGATGACTTATTAAGTATTAAGTTATCGGACGGTCGAATATTCACACCGCAAAATAATCCTTCATCATCAACAAGTCCGATTGTGTTACCAGCAATGGGTCAAAGTTTTGCTGATATAGACATGTTGGTTCCGCAATCAAGTAACTCAATAAGTATAAATGGATTAGTTGCACAGGGTAAGTGGGGTGATGATGATGGAGACGGAAATGAAGATAGTATAACAGCAAGTGGGGATATCACGCTGAGTATTACTGATAAAAATAACCAAACGGTTAATCGTAATGAAGTATTAACGATATGTAATGCGCCTTATAAAGTAGAGTTAAGTAGTACAGAAGGTTATTTAAAAACTTTGTATGGTGTACCAGATATTAATACCTTCACAGAAAGTCGTACAACATATTATATCAATCCAAAATCATCGGCAGCTATCTGTTTTGCAAGGCCGAATCTAATAGAAGGTAAAGATTATTTTGCTGGTCCAGTTGATATATGGAATCCAGATAAAGGGTTTTTGACTCAATCAGCTACGCCGATACAGTATGGTCGAAATTTTCCGACAACGGGTAGTGATGGATTGTATTTTGATTTAATCATAAGTGGCGTTGATAGCGAGCAGTTAACTTGGGCTCCAGTCACCCGTGGAGGAATAACTGCTACTGTGATAAAAACGGAAGCAAATTTGTGGGATTGGTGGCTTCCCAATGGAGAGAAAGTAACTCGCGTTATGTTAACAGGCCCTAAAGCAAGTGATGCTCAAAAACAAACAAACAGCCCAGGTCCAATTCCTAAACCAAATTTACCGCAGGTATTTGAACTAGAGGGTAAAGATAGTAATGAAAATGTGGTAGTAAGATATGGATTTGTTCTGCAAAAGTGGTTTGTGCATCGTGGAGAAAGCGATAATACTTATTTTAATCAAACATCTTGGTGTAATAGTGTAGGTTATCGTGTTCCACAGGTAAAGGATTTGACTAATGCAGTTTGTGCAGGTCTTTTGGGTGAAAATTGTAAAGGAGCTATTGGTGCTAAGCCATCTTCAAAAAATAATATGTACGAGCGCCATATAGGTGCTGGTTTTTTTGCGGAATGGGGTATGGTTTATTATTACTTCGGCAATAACAAGTCTATTTTTACCACTAGCATAACAAGCGACATTAGTGAATTCCACGGTTTGCCATACCTCGTAAGCGATGCTGCCTATGGTATGATATTCCATGCTTATAATGATCATCTAAATTCGAATATTTATAATGCGATTTGTGTCACTCCTTAGCATTTATTATTTGATATTTAATCTTTAGGGCGGGGGATTATAGAGTAAACAAGGTAACAAAGAACCAAGCCCCAACACAAGTTGGGGCGCTGAGTTTAATGACTAAAAGCCAAAACAACGCCCGACCGAAACAATTTTAAAGCTTGCGCTTTTGTTAAAAAGTCAAATTCAACGTAATAAAAAACTAGCTTATAAGTGTTTGATTTTATTTAAAAATGCAAATAAAAACTTCAATAAAATCAATAGCCTACCTGAACGATTTTAAAGTAAAAAACACACTTATAGCACCACAATGCTAATATGCTTGCCTTATCAGAGCGTCAAAGCCGAATGCAGATAATTATAAGGATGTCAAAAAGATGACTAAAATTGATGCTATAGTTAAAGCCGAAACTTTGCTTATTACTATTGGTTTTATTGATAAGATTGCTGCTGAATAAACACGGCTATTTTTAAGTAACGTTTTATAAATATTTAATTTTTATTATCAACCTTACAAAAAACCGTTCAATCTAGAACGGTTTTTATTGATTGATATTAATTAAATTTACTTATTAAGCTTTATATTTTTTCATTACAATTGAGGCATTAGTGCCACCAAAACCAAAGCTATTTGACATGACTGTTGTTAGCTCACGCTCGGTCGGTTCAGTAATAATGTTCATGCCGATTGCTGCTTCATCAAGTTCATCAATATTGATACTTGGTGTAATAAAGCCATGTTCTAACATTAATAATGAATAGATAAGCTCTTGCGCACCTGTTGCACTTAATGAATGACCAGTCATTGATTTGGTTGATGAAATAGCAGGGATGTTATCGCCAAATACTTGTTTGATTGCCCATAATTCTTTGACATCACCAACTGGGGTTGATGTGCCGTGGGTGTTGATGTAATCAACTGGTACATCTAAATCTTGAATGGCAAGTTGCATACAACGCATTGCGCCTTCACCTGATGGGGCAACCATGTCATGACCGTCTGATGTTGCGCCATATCCAACCAGTTCGCCATAAATATGAGCACCACGAGCAAGCGCATGTTCTAATTCTTCAACTACAACCATACCTGCACCGCCAGCAATAACAAAACCATCACGGTTTTTATCATAAGCACGTGATGCCTTTTCTGGGTTATCGTTATATTTTGTTGATAAAGCGCCCATGGCATCAAATTCGCAAGACATTTCCCAGCAAAGTTCTTCACCACCACCCGCAAAGACGATGTCTTGTTTGCCAAGTTGAATAAGTTCAGCAGCGTGACCAATACAGTGAACTGATGTCGCACAAGCAGATGTCATTGAGTAGCTAATTCCTTTAATTTTAAATGGAGTTGCTAAGCAAGCCGAAATTGCCGACGACATTGATTTAGTTACAGCATAAGGACCTACACCTCGTAATCCCTTTTCTTTCATTCCAGCTACTACATTGTATTGTGTTTTAGTTGAGCCACCATAACCAGCAATTAAGCCAGTACGAGGGTTAGAGACTTGTTCAGGGGTTAATTTTGCGTCTTCAATAGCCTGTTGTAAAGCAAGATAACCGTAAATAGAAGCATCATTCATAAAACGAACAACTTTGCGATCAATGAGTCCAGTAGTGTCAAGTTTTACATTTCCGCATACATGGCTACGCATCCCGCTATCTTTCATTTCTTGAGAAAAGGTAATACCACTACGACCTACTTTTAGTGATTCTAAGACTTCTTTAGTATTATTTCCAATACTTGAAAGAATTCCTAACCCTGTAATTACAACTCGTTTCATTTACTATTTAGCTCCTAAGTTATCTGGCTTCATATAAAAAAGTCTGTTGATTATAGCGTACAGTTGTAAGCTGAACAATACCTTGCCATGTTTTTATTTATATCTTTTGATATTGCCTTAATTCTTTATATAAAAGTAATCAAATCAATAGAATTGCCTACGTAGCGTAGGTAACAGTGATTTTGTCGACAATATTTACTTGCTAAGCTTTATATGATTATTATACACTGTATATATAAACAGTTATTTTAATGGGCACAATATGAACGAAAAAATGATAACTAAACTTGAGATATTAGCTGAATCGGCAAAATATGATATTTCTTGTTCATCAAGTGGCGCTTCAAGAGGTAATAAAGGTAAAGGCATTGGTAGTGCACATAAGTCTGGTATTTGTCATACATTTACTGCCGATGGGCGATGCGTTTCGTTACTTAAAATTATGCTCACTAATTATTGTATGTTTGATTGTGCTTATTGTATTAATCGTCAAAGTAATGATATTCCAAGAGCAGGTTTTACACCACGTGAGTTGGCTGATGTGACCATTGAATTTTATCGCCGTAATTATATTGAAGGTTTATTTATTAGTTCAGGCATTGTAAGAAGTCCAGATCATACCATGGAAAGAATGATTAAAGTGGTAAAAATTTTGCGAAATGAATATGGTTTTAATGGCTATATTCATATGAAAGCGATTCCTGGTGCTAGTAATGAGTTAATTAATCAAGCAGGTTTATTGGTTGATAGAATGAGTGTTAATTTAGAAATTCCAACTGAAGAAAATCTTAAATTATTAGCACCTGATAAAGATCATCAAAGTATCTATCAGCCTATGCGTCAAATACATCAAAATGTGTTAGAAAATATCGAAGATCGCAAAAAATTTCGCACTGCCCCCAAATTTGTACCAGCTGGGCAAAGTACTCAAGTTATTATTGGCGCAACCGATGAATCCGATAAACAGATTTTGCAATTAACCGCCAAGCTTTACAAACGACCAAGTATGAAACGAGTTTATTATTCGGGGTTTATTCCTGTGAATGGTTACGACAAGCGGTTGCCTGTTGTACAAGATGTACCAAGAGTGCGAGAAAATCGTTTATATCAAGCCGATTGGTTATTGCGTTTTTATGATTTTAATGTTGATGAAATTGTTAATGATCAATATCCTGATCTTGATTTAAGCGTTGATCCTAAACTGGCTTGGGCTATACGTAATCCGCAGTTTTTTCCCGTTGATGTTAACCGTGATAGCTATCAAAAAATTTTGCGAGTGCCAGGTATCGGTGTTAAATCGGCCAAGTTAATTGTGATGGCAAGACGTCATCGTAAGCTTACTTTTGATGCGCTTAAACGTATTGGTGTTGTTTTAAAGCGAGCAAAATTTTTTGTTGTTTGTCATGAAATGAGAAAATTTAAATTGCTTGATTCTTCGGCCGAATATATCCGACTATCGTTGCAAGATCCGCCTTTGTTAGAAGATAAACAAGATAATATTTCACAGCAATTAGTCATGGAGTGGTAGACATGTTGGCGTTTTATTATGATAAAAGCTTTGAAGGATTGCTATGTGCGGTATTTGATGCTTTTAAACTCAAAAAGATGCCTGAATGCCTGTTGGCTATTGGGCAGGTTCAACCGCTATTAGTGTCTAATAGGCATAATGTTGAATTTTGTGATCTTAAATATGAGCGTGTACGTTTGGCGTTAATTAATAAGATTAGTAAAGCGGCGCTTCGTCATTTAATGTATGTTTGGTTATCAGAATTGCCTGAAAGTGATTTAATTGTTTTTCGTTATATTTGCAAGGTATTTAAATCATCTAAATCAATCGAAACGGATTTTGCCGATAAAGATGTGTTATTTGTACATGATATTGCCAAAAAAGTTAGTCGGGAGCGACATCGTATAATGCAATTTGTACGTTTTAGTGCAATTGACAATCCTCTTAAAGATACGACAATGCCTAATGAAAGGGAAGATAAGATCTATTTTTCGAATATTGCTCCTATTTATAACGTATTGCCTTTGGTTCTTAAATTTTTTAAAGATCGTTTTGCCGATCAAAAGTGGGTTATATATGATGAAAAACGCAAATATGGTTATATCTATAATTTACACAGTATTGAACCGATCTCGCTCGTTGATAAAGATGATCTGATTATTAATAGTCAGGTGAATCAACATTACCTATCTAAGGACGAAGTACTATTTCAGAATATGTGGTTACGCTATTGTAATGCATTAACTATAAAAGAACGAATCAATCCTAAATTACAACGTCAGCAAATGCCAAGCCGATTTTGGCAATATTTGCCAGAAATGAAATCAATCTCAAAATAAATATGTAAATAAAAAATCATTAAATTAGTATCATCATAAATAAAAGAACATAAAAAACCGCCAATTAACGGCGGTTTTTAACATGATTTAATAAAAGCGTATAATTTAACAAAAGTTATTGTGAATCGATATCATTAATAACATCATTAATCGATTCTTCACGTTGTTTTTGCTTGCTTTCGTCCACTTTACCACCCGATGCCACAAAGTCATTACGTTGGAAGTAAGCATTACGCATAAAGTTATAAGGATCATCGCTATTTTTAATCAGATCTTCATACTCGATTGCCATTGCACGTGCTTCAACACCATTAATTACACCACGTGCCAACATCCATTGCCAATCTATCCAAACAAGTGGAGGATAAAGGGTGTCAACAATACCACCACCTTCTTCTCTCAATGTTGCTGAACCATAAAATGGCAGTACAACATAAGGACCATAAGGTACATCGTAATGACCAAGAACATCACCAAAAGTTCGTTTGCCGCCTTTTTGTAATTGTGGATCAGACATGCTAGCAACATCCATCAAACCAGCAAAACCGAAAACGGTATTTAAAAAGAATCGTGCTAAATGTGTTCCAGCTTTATGAACGTCACCTTGTAATAAGTTGTTCACCATTGAAGCTGGTTCAGAAAGGTTAGATGAAAAGTTAACTACACCTGTACGAACAGGAGACGGAACATAATCTTTCCAAGCTACTGCGGCAGGACGCAAAACATAGGGATCAAGCGCATAGTAGTTAACATCAAACATGGTTTTGTTAAAACCTGATAACGGATCACTATAGGAATTAGTTTCGGCTTGATAAGTAGCACAACTTGTGAGTGCCATTACAGAAAACATCATACCAACAATTCGTTTTTTCATAGTATCTTCGATTAAAAGTAATGAGGTTAATTATGATGCGATTGTATCATGATTACTTAAAATAGAAAATTTTTCGTTATTTAAATGGCATTATCTAATAAAATTTATTAAAATGTACAACCCTATGACCTCATAGTTAAATGGATATAACAAGCCCCTCCTAAGGGCTAGTTGCAGGTTCGATTCCTGCTGGGGTCGAGATCGCAAACAAGATTAAAAACGATACTCTACGATTTAAGCCTTATTTTAACAGTGTTTTAAGGCATTTCGACACGACTAAACACGATTCTAAACGATTGACAACGCAAACATTTAAACGGTATATTTACGGTATATTTTAATACCGTAATCTAAAATACCGTAACATGTTAACTATAAAAGCCATTGAATCAGCCAAGCCCAAGGAAAAACCGTATAAACTACCAGATTTTGAAAGTTTGTATTTGTATATTACACCATCAGGTACTAAATCTTGGCGTTACGATTATCAATTTAACGGTAAAAGAAAAACGTTAACAATAGGTAAATATCCGTATATTAGTTTATCGGATGCGCGCAATGAAAAAGAATTGGCTCGGCAGATGCTTGCTCACGGTAAAGATCCAGCTGTCGAGAGGAAAAGAAAATCTTTACTTGCAAATATATCTCAAGGTAACACTTTTGAGAAGATAGCTATTGAATGGTTTGATACAAAAAAACGGAATTGGTCTATCAATACCAGAGAAATGATTATTCGGTATTTTGAAAGAGATATATTCCCGTTCGTTGGCGATATGGATATTGCGCAAATCAAGCCTCTAGAAATGCTAAACTGTTTAAAACAAATAGAAAATAGAGGCGCATTGGAGATTGCAAAAAAAATGCGTCAACGATGTACCGAAGTTTTTCAATATGCAATTATTACAGAGAAAGCGGAAAACAATCCTGCGCGTGAATTAGCTAAAGCCATGATCACGCATACGCCAGAAAATTACGCATTTTTGATGGAAGATGACATGCGCGAGTTCTTGAAGGCTCTGCAATCGTATTCAGGTAATATTTTGGTTCGTTATGCTACAGAATTATTAATATTAACGGCTGTCAGAACCATGGAATTATTGAGTTGCAAATGGGAGTATGTTGATCTTGAGAAAAAATACATAATACTACCCAAAGAATCAATGAAAAAATCACGCGTTCACGTGGTTCCGCTATCTAATCAGGCTATTAATATTCTTAAATTTTTACAACCAATTACAGGGCGGGGAGAATATGTTTTTTCTGGTAGAAATAGCAGTTCAAAACACATGTCTAACGGCGCTATTTTGGGTTTAATAAAACGGTTGGGATTTGCTAATCGTGCAACTGGTCACGGATTTAGACATCAGTTTTCAAGTGTGTTAAATGAGCATGGTTTTAATCGTGACTGGATAGAAAAACAATTAAATCACGAAGAAGGGAATGTGCGTGGTATTTACAATCACGCACAATATTTGGAGGGGCGCAGGGAAATGATGCAATGGTATGCGGACTATATAGATAGCCTAACCGCATGATTGATATTCTTGTTCTTTTTGGGCGAGATAAGCGTTGATGGTAGACAGCTTCCAACGCGGATGTCTACCTAAATATAAATCGGGCCTTGGAAATTCTCCTTTCGCCACCCATTTGTCTAACGTGGTTTGATCTAATCCGCCCATGTAGCCGCAAACCTGTGATTTGCTATATCTTGGGTCTTCAATTGTTAAATTATTTACCATTATTTACTCCTATAATTTTCTCATCTCTCATCAACAAATAACACTCAGCAATAACAATTATCTCTCTTTGCTTTTTTGTGTAGCTAGTGCTTTTTTAACAGTGTCTTTTACCAGCTGTCTTTGACACGCTCTTTTATATTTTTTTTGGAACGTTTTAAAATTATTTCCGTCCCGATTAGCGTCTTCTACAAAAACATCATCATCAGCGCCCTCGCATTTATTAAAATACTCTCCGAATGCGGTGCAAATAGAATCATATTCAGCTGGAGTTACGCTTATTGTTACCGACCTACGTTTTTTCATTTCTCACCTTTAATATTTCGCCAAATTTGGCGTTAATTCATTGGACGTTACCTCCCGCAATGAGGGAGGATATTGTTTAACATTCTTCGATTTTTACGTCATCTGGGCATTCAATTGTTAAAGCGGGGCTGTAATCGTGCTCATGAGTCAACTGAATATTCCAATTTGGAATTGGTATACCCTGATCTATTTGGGCAACGCCAATCATCCAAACGCCGGGAGTAACGTACTCACCGATGACGTAAAACTGATTTTCGCCGGAACTAACTTTATATCGCGCTAGTTCATCGAAACAGTCGATTTCTTCGACAGGTTTTCCATTTATTGATACACTAAAAATATCGTCGCTGTGACCGATGAAAGTTAATTGTTTAGTCATAATTGTTTCCTCTTAATAAATGATATCCAATGAGTGTTGGACCTTTTACCGCTGATGTGTCCAAAAAGCGGTTCGTATTCTGTCAATGCCAAAATCTCTTTAACTGGTATATCTGTTTCGTTCCATTTAAAGATTAGCGTGCCGTTAGTTTTTAGCACTCGAAAGCATTCACTAAAGCCTTTTCTTAAATCATCTTGCCAAGTTGACTTATTAAGTTGTCCATATTTTTTTGCTAGCCAACTGTTGTGGCCAACTTTGATTAGATGGGGCGGATCGAAACAAACTTGATAAAAAGTTTCATCATCAAACGGCAGGGCAGTGAAATCGACTTGCACATCTGGATTGATGTTTAATACTCGACCATCACACAAAATATGACTCTCATTTCGCTTATCACAAAACAAAACTCGATCATCGAGTTTGTTAAAATAGAACATGCGAGAGCCACAGCAAACGTCAAGAACTGGTTTGTTCATGATTATTTCCTTTTAATTACAGCTTTTACTGGTTCGACCATACAGTTATCAGCAAACACTTCTCCTTGACCGCTAATAAGATTGATTGCGCATCCGTTAGTTATTTCGTGTACACCTTTAGATGAGCATTTGAAAACAAACGACAGAATAATCGGGTCTAATTCAATCTTCATATAAAGCTCGTTATCAAACAAGAAAACATAACCATAGTCGATATGTTGAAATTCGATTTTGCCGTGGTTAAATACGGATTCATCAATTTGCATAATTATTCCCATAAAAAGTATCTACGCCAAATAATCAGCGTGATATTTGTAAAATTAATAGAATAGGGTGGTTGTTCAGTGAGTTATTAACAGATTTTGTGGGTAACTTTATAAGCCATTGATTAAAAAGGAATATTGTCATCTATAAACTCATTTTGCTGAGCTGGTGCAGCTGGCGGTTTAGATTGTTGCGGCGGTTGCTGACTAGTGCTATCACTATCACGACTACCTAAAATCTGTAAAGTACCACCAATAGGGTTAACTACAACTTCGGTTGTGTAACGATCTTGTCCTGATTGATCTTGCCACTTTCTTGTTTGTAATTGTCCTTCAAGATAAACTTGCGAACCTTTTTTACAGTATTCGCCAGCAATTTCAGCTAATTTACCGAAAATAACAACGCGATGCCATTCAGTACGTTCACGGTATTCATTGGTTTGTTTATCTTTCCATGATTCTGATGTTGCGACACTTAAATTAGCAACTGCGTTACCATTTTGCATGTAACGGACCTCTGGGTCTTGCCCTAAATTGCCTACTAAAATTACCTTGTTTATCCCTCTATTTGCCATTTTCTTGCTCCAGTTGTTTATCAATTTGTTGCTGTATTTTTTCAATTTCTTTAACGCAAGCAATAGCCTTTTTTAATAGTTCAGTTCGTGTTAATGGGTTTTTATCTTTAATCATAATTACTCCTTGACACCTATTCCAATCTCTACAAGATCTGGAAAATAAGAATCAACTAACTCTTGTTCGTAAGCATTTTTATCTTCCGCGGCTTCATATTCAGCTTTATCAACTTCTATTTCTACTTCATTGTATGACGGACCAATTCGCGCGCTCACTACAAACGTTATTTTTTCTGACATAATTACTCCTTAGGTAGCGGTATCTCATCTGCATAAATCCAGTGAGTTATTTCATCGTTATCATGCCTAGACCATTTACCAATATAATCATCTATCCACTCGTCGAATTCTGCGTGTTCGTCGTACCAGTCAAATGTTGTTGACTCACATAATTCACCACAATTATTTAAAAACCTAATACGTACGATACACAGCTTTTGAGCAATGCCGTTTTCTTTTTCTGGCACGTTATCGGGATATTTACGCCAATTTAATTTAGTCACTTCTCACCTCCGTTAAATCTGTTTCTGGTACTAGTTGAATGCTAATAAACCCGTCTATAAAGACAGGAACGTGATACCACGGGCACATAACACCCGATTCATCATATGCATAATAAATATCATTATTTGCGATTTCTGTTCTCATGCCGTTATATAAAACAGGGTCGAATAAACTAAATTGTGGCAGCGGTAAATCAACGTCATATACTTTTTCACTCACTTAAACCTCGCTTATAATTAACAATTACATTTCCACAGTGAAACGGCACAATAAGAATCAAACAGGTATCAAAATTACAGTTATTGACCGATTTTTCACCGTTCGGCAATAAATACTGATAACGACCGTCGGGAACATAAATAATATAGTTTTGACCATGTACGTTGTCACTCCACGCTTTTGTTGCAGGAGTGTATGGCAGGACCATTAACACTTGCTGACTCCATTTGTTAACTTGTTCTACTGCCTTTTGGAAAAACTCCCATTTCCGTGAAAAAGGAGGGTTGCAAAATGAGGTGATACTTGGGTTACTAGCTAAAAACCATAAATTACTCTCTAACGCATTGTTAGATTCAGTTATATAACAAGTTGCGCTATTTATTTTCACATCTTCACTTGAGCAACATACATCAGTACCAAAGCCTTTTATGTTAAGCAGTGTTAACGCATCATTGATCAATAATTCTGACGTTCGCCAGTAATCTTTATTCTGCTTCTCTGTTTGTGATTTGTTTAGAATAGCCATTTTAAAACTCTCTGATGTAGTAATTTGGTGGGTGTCACTCTGTCGCCAACGGCGTGACTACCGTCATGTCAAACAATACGGCCTGTATATTTCAAACTAGTGCGCTACTAAAAGGAGGACAGGTCTCTGCTAACACTAATCATCAACGCATATACCAGACGTTATTTTTAGCTTGCTGTTATACCTAGCTTTTTATTTAAATCTTCAACTACGACGGCAGGTAAATTGGCTTTAATAACATTCACTTGTATACCGTCTAAAAAGTTGACTGATTCTGGCCATATTTCCTGTAATTTTTTTAGAGTTGCACAACTATTTAAGATAGCCATAATTTCATACTCTAAGTTATTTTTTTGCCCTGTTAATTTTTCGAGCTGATTCTGTAATGATAAAAAACGTTTTGAAAACTCATGATTAGCTGTGTATACCGGATACTCTTTTAATTCGTAAAAATCACGCTCAGGCGGTAATGTTAGACATGCGCTTAACCCAGCAAAATAACATGTCACGTAGTTGCAAGTGTAAAAAACACCACCTCTATAAAATGGCAACCCTTTGCCGCGGGCTCTTATCTCATCCGCTTCTTTTAGCTGTTCAGCAGTCACGTTATCGTTATAAACATCAAGAGCTAATTTAGATAAATTTTCATTTGCTGTTTTCAGCTCTTTATTTACTAGCGATTGATCAATTGCATTTTTACAAATTTGCTCTTTGATAGTTTTAGTTAATCTTGTCATAATTCTTTCCTTTTAAAAAAAACCGTCACTAGGACGGTTATGCGGCTTCTATTTGTTTGATACGCTCATCTAGTTCTTGCAAAAACTTAATTACTTCTGCTTCTATTTCTTGAGCTAATACTTCGTCGTAATGAATTCGTATGCACCTAAAACTCAAATTATCTGGTAATCTATCGTCATAACTGACAAAATCGCACCATTTTCGACCTGTGCACATCATTTGCCATTGCATTTGCAAAATGTACTCACGCTTTGGCTTTTTTGTCTGCATGAATTCTAGGTGTGTCCACGTATTTGGGCATTTGATTTCAATTAAACCATCATCGTTTACCAAACCATCAGGGCTAGCGCCAGCGTTTGCAATTGTAGGGTGGAGGATAAAACCAACCTCGCTTACCTTGCAAAGGTTTTCAAGCTCGTAGCAACGTCTGGCTTCAGGTTCTAATTCAGTGCCTCGTTGCATTGCTGCGTTAGAGTATGATTCGGTTGGTTTTTCTGTTAGCCGTTCGCAAATTAGCTGAGCCATGTAATTTTGACGGCTAGCTGCATAGCCGTTTTTTGTTTTTGTCATCACATCGCTAATTTTGCTTGCTGTTACTTTACCAAGCCTAGCCTGAAACCACTCATCAGTTCGCTGTTCCATGTTCTTTTGCCTTGTTTACAAATTCATTCATTTTATCTGTCCCAATTATTTCGCGTTGTTTTTTTGTTAGTGATTTCCAAAAATCACGGAATAAATCAATGCCATTAACAACGTGCTGTTCACATAATGATAAAAGTAGATTTAGATATTCAGGATCGACTTTATTGCTATTTATTCGTCCATCCATGTCCTCGTCTGCTGTTGTGATTCCGAGTGCGCCAATTAATGTGTATCTCTGTAAATAAGTGACAGTTGAACCGATCGCTTGAACATCATTTTTATTGCCAGATTTATCCGGAGATGCGCTCATCGTAGTGGATTCACTGTGTCCGTCTAAATGACTAACGATGCAAGAAACGGTTATCCCATTACTATGATCTTGCTCAAATCTAATACTTAATCCGTTGTTAAATAGAACATCTTTAATTTGAGCTATAATGTCGCCTAAAGGAGTATATTTGCAGTTATGCCCAGCTTTCTTTTTTGTTAGAGTTGGACATTCTTGCTGGAATTTGGCTAGTGCACGATTAAACTCTTTTTGCGCTTGTGATTTTTCCCAACGCTCTTGCAAGTCCATCAGCTTTTCAAGGCTCGCTATGTCCGTACCTTTTGTAATTGCTTTGTCAATTAAATTTATTGGTAAAAAAATCAGTATTTGCTTGAATAATTTCTGTTGCCATTTTTATATTTCCTTTAATTAGTCGCTACTTCTAACATCCAATGAATCAGCATAAACAACCCGCCGAATGTCACAATTAAGACACAAAAAAGGGCGTATATTTGCTCGCCCTTAGTCATTCTGTAATTAATATTAAATCGGTCTGTTTGATAAACATTACAGCCGACATGATCAATCGGTATTGTGTTCATGCTATTTCCTCAGCTCTTCGAAAAACCAATCTGTTATGTCTTCGTTATTTTTACTAATGCGAAATGGTTCCAGATCATCCCAACACAAACCGCATCCATATTCCGCATCTTGCCCAATAAATAAAGGCTTTTCCTGTAACATCAGGTCAGGTAAGCACGACGCAGACGCTCCATGAGACCAGTTAACTTCTGCATCCAAGCACGCGTTTAATACTAATGCCACTTCGTGCTCAGTTTCACATTTAACATACCAATCTTGCAGTGTTAATCGCTCAATAATCTTTTTACTTGTCATTGTTTAATCCCCCGTAAATTCCTAACTGCTAATTCTGTAAAAAAGCCCGTTACTCAATTCACGGGCAAATATGCTTAAGAATAAAAGGGCGCTTTTAAGGCAGGCGCCAAGCCGTTTCGGGTCTCAAAACTAAATTAAAATAGATGATTCTTCTTGCAAAAACTATAGCGCTATCTAGCGATGTCATAAAATTTGAGCTAATTCTTATTTCATTTTTTATTGCGCTCTTTGCGTTTGTATATGTAGCTATACCAAGCTCAGCTTTGACAGATAAAATCAACTCAGCAAAATAATCTATGATGTAATCGTCATTATTTGATTGAATATTTTTAACAGCATCAGATATTAATTTGTTAGTTAAATCGCTAGCTTCTTTAATTTTTTTATTCATTTAATGAATCCCTCAAAAAAAGCCCTCAAAAGAGGGCAAAGGATTTGCATGTACTCGTCTTTCCGAGTTGTCAGAATTCGTTAGCTTAATAAAATGATTTTTTATTTTTTTCATTAAAAATAAATTCAGCTTTTTCATAACATATGAGCTTTAATGCTTTTTGAACTGAATCAGTGTCAACATCATCCCAACCAAACGCTTTCATTATTTTTTCTTCAATTTCTAGATAATCACTATCGCTGAGCTTGTCATAAAGCTTGTTTGACTGAGCTTTAATTTCTGCTTCTTTAGCATCTTGCATTTCAGAATGCTTCATCATGTTGCAATAAGCATTTTCGTAACCATTTTCTACAGCTCTATGTAACATAATCTATCTCCTTTCTTATGCTTCAAATTCAAGCGCACTTAATAAAATAAGCTTGAGTTTGAAATCTAATTATTTATCGTGTCTTATTGCCGTTCTTCATGAACCCGCCAAGCACCCGACGCAGGGTTTTAAGTCGCGCCGTTCGACTATTTATCAAAACCGTTCTATTGCTTAATTGTTTGTTAAGTTGATTTGATGTAATTATTACAACATAAGTTGTTATTAACATTAACACCTAAAGTTGTTATTATTTTTAATCAAGTTGTTAAGTTGTTGTTTTTATGCAATTGAATTTTGTTTGATTGCTTGTTTTTTAATCTGTAGAGGGTTTTGAAATTGTGAAGGGGAATTTTAGGCGTGAAAAAAGCGACTAAAGTCGCTATCTATGAAAAATAAAATTACTTTACATTATTGATCCTCGCCAAAAAAGTGGACAAAAGTCGCCTCTATGATATAAATAAAAATCATAGGAGACAAATATCATGGTCAAAAAATTTAGTATCGAATTCAAACAACAATCAGTGGATTATGCGTTATCTAATGCACACCTTTCTATCAGCGAACTTGCCAATCATCTAGGTGTGGGTAAATCAACCCTAGATAAATGGATTAGGCAACTTTCCCCGAATAAAACTAGCCGTCGAGAGTTAACCGCTGAGCAACAGCGGATTATGGCGTTAGAAAAAGAGATTAAAGAACTGAAAATGGCTAATGATATACTAAAAAAGGCGCATGTGTACTTCATCAACAATCCAAGTCGATGAAGTACGCTTATATGAAAAATCATTTAACCTGCTATCCCGTTACTAGGATATGCTCATTACTTGGTGTCAGTTCATCGGGTTATTATGCTTGGTTAAAAAGAGCAAACAAATCAGCTAAACTCAGCGAGTATATTAAAAAGCAGTATTGGCAACATAATGCCCGTTTGGGTGCGCCAAGCCTGCTTTATGATGCAAGGGAAGCGGGCTATCAAGTTTCAGAAAGGACAATTAGCCGTGTTTTGCAACAATTGGGATTACAGAGTAAAGCAGCACGTAAATTCAAGTATAAAACAGATGTAAATGCCCCAAACTTAGTACACAACTCACGTAGAAAATTAAGCTGCTTGTTTTAGTGTTTTATACTCAATCGGTGTCATGTTATTTAATGCCTCATGCGGTCTTTCGGTGTTATAAATCGTTAGCCATTCTTCGGTTATTTTCCTTGCTTGTGCTAAGTTGTTAAAAAGATATAAATCGAGTACTTCAGTACGATAGGTACGATTAAATCGTTCAATATAGCCATTTTGATAAGGGCTACCAGGCTGGATATAATCAATGGTTATATTATGTGATTTAGCCCAGTTTATAAAGGTTTTTCCTGTAAATTCTGGCCCATTATCGACCCGTATTTTTAATGGATATCCATGATATTCAGCCAGTTTATCTAAGTAACGGGTAATCCTTCCTGCTGGTAAACTTACTGCAATATCAATCCCTAGCGCCTCACGATTAAAGTCATCGATAACATTGAATGTCCTAAAGCGACGTTGATTACGGCTACTATCACTCATAAAATCCATTGACCAACATTCACCTTGTTTATTAGGCACCAATAGCTTTTCCGGGCATCGTGGAGGAATGCGTTTTTTTCGTTTTACTCTGAGATTAAGCTTTAATTCACAATACACCCGATAAACACGCTTATGGTTCCATTGATAGCCGAGCTTTCTGATACGATTAAAGCATTTAGGAAAGACCC